>CAZEFK010000069.1:0-31722 GCA_964511405.1 uncultured Comamonadaceae bacterium
TGCCGCGCCGGCCTCGCCGAGCTGGCGGATCAGCTCGGCCGGGGTTGGCAGGTCGCTCATATGGGCCAGACGGATCAGCACCATCTCCAGCGCCGCCTGGCCGTCCGGCGCCTGCTGGATCTCGCCGATGCCCTTGAGCAGCGCCTGCCAGGCGCGGCTGAGATGCGGCACCGACAGCCGGCCGGCCAGCGCCAGCCCGCGCGCCCGCTCGGCGCCGGCCAGCAGCCCCACCGCCTCGTCGCTCGGCACCAGCTTGAGCTTGGTCACGGCATGCACCAGCTCCAGCAGGTCCTGGGCGGTGACCAGCGGCTCGGCGCCGCGCGCCGCCAGGTTGCCCGCGATCGCCAGCGCCTGCGCGATGTCGCCGGCCAGCAGCGCCTCCAGCAGGTCGACCAGCAGGCTGCGGTCGGCCAAGCCCAGCATGTCGCGGACCGGGGCTTCCTCGACGCGGCCGGGCGACACCGACATCGCCTGGTCCAGCAGCGACAGCCCGTCGCGGGCCGAGCCGTCGGCGGCGCGGGCGATCAGGGTCGCGGCCTCTGATGCGATCGCCACACCCTCGGCCTGGCACACCCGCTCGAACAGCTGGATCAGCACCGGCGGCTCCAACCGGCGCAGATCGAAGCGCTGGCAGCGCGACAGCACCGTCAACGGCACCTTGCGCAGCTCGGTGGTGGCGAAGATGAACTTGGTGTGCTCCGGCGGCTCCTCCAACGTCTTCAACAGCGCGTTGAAGGCGTTCTTGGAGAGCATGTGCACTTCGTCGATGATGTAGATCTTGAAGCGCGCCGACACCGGCTTGTAGCGCACGCCGTCGGTGATCTCGCGGATGTCCTCGACGCCGGTGCGGCTGGCGGCGTCCATCTCCATGACGTCGACATGACGATCGGCGGCGATGGCGCGGCAGGTCTCGCACACGCCGCAGGGATCGGGCGTCGGCCCGCCGCTGCCGTCGGCGCCCGTGCAGTTGAGGCCGCGCGCGATGATCCGCGCCGTGGTGGTCTTGCCGACGCCGCGCACCCCGGTCAGCAGGAAGCCGTGGGCGATTCGCCCGGTGCGGAAGGCGTTGGTCAGGGTGCGCACCAGCGCCTCCTGGCCGAACAGGTCCGAGAAGGTCTGCGGTCGGTACTTGCGCGCCAGCACCCGGTAGGGGGCGGGTTCGGTCTGCCCTTCGCTCATGGCACGAGCCTAGCCGGGTCGAGCGGCGGAGGCGAGGGGACGCGGATCGGGATCACAAGAGGTGGGAGGCTGGACGCGCGACCCGCATCGGAACTCGTTACGGCTGCTTCCTTCCGGACCTGACCGGGTTGGCGAGGGACACGCCCGGCACCAACCTCCCGCCGCGAATATCGGGTGGCGCGATCGCCGGTGCAAGCGCCGTCATGGGTGCGGTCGCTTGACCCTGGGGGTAGCGCGGCGGAGGCTGCGGGCATGAGCGACACTGCCCACCCGGGAATCCGGCGGCTGATCCGCGCCGATGCCGCTGCCCTGCGGCGCCTGCGGCTGGACGGGCTGGGCCGGCATCCTGAGGCGTTCGGGTCGTCGCTTGCGGAGGGCAGCCGCCTGACCATCGCCGACTTCGCCGAGATGATCGACCGTCCCGATCCCGATGCGGTGTTCGGCGCTTTCATCGGCCCGGACTTGGTGGGCATGGCCCGCTTCCTGGCCGAGACCGGCGACAAGACCCGCCACCGCGGCCGGCTGTTGGGCGTCTATGTGCGCCAGGAGGCTGCCGGCCGCGGCCTGGGCGAGGGGCTGGTGCGCGCGGTGATCGACCAGGCGCGGCGCCATGTGACGGTGCTGCTGCTGGGCGTCGCGGTCGATAACGGGCCGGCACGGCGGCTTTACCGGCGCCTGGGGTTCGAGCCCTATGGGCTGGATCGCCGGGCGCTCAAGGTGGGCGGGCGCTACATCGACGAAGAGCTGTGCGCGATGCTGTTCTGATGACGGCGCGCCTTGGCCGCGGCCGGATAGGTCCCATGCTCGTCGGGCGGGACCGCCGAGGTCCCGACGGCCTGGGCAAGTCGACCAGGCCGCGAGCACTTCCCACCGGCGCCGACGTCCGGTTCCTTCACGCGCCGCGGTCCTGGGCGCCGTGCCAGACCCGCAGGATGCGCACCTGGTCGCCCGCGACCCTGTAGACCAGGACATAAGGCCGGACCACGGTTAGCCCGCGGTAGCGGCCCACCGGCCGGCCTCGGTTCGGGAACCGAGCCAGGCTATCGCCGGGCGGCGATGGGATTGAACTGGGCGATGTAGCTTCGGATCCGAACCAGGTCGGCGATCGCCGCCGGGGTGAAGATCACTTCCAAGGCGGTGGCGGCAGCTCGTCGGCGGTTCCCCAGCTCTCCAGCCAGCGCCGTACGTCAGCCCACGGGACGCCCTGCCCGGCTGCGATCTGCGCCTCGGCCTCGGCGATCGCGCGCGCCTTGGCCTCGCTGTCCTCGATGTCGAACAGGCCTAGTTCGGGCGCCGGATCGGTCATGACCAACCTCCAACGAGGCCCATCATATCGCCATTGCCGGCGCCGAGCACCAGGCGCGTGGCGTTGGCCGATTACGGCCTACGCTGCCGGTGCTCGGCCTTGCCGGGCGCTTAAGGTGGACGGCCGCTTGGCCGAGGGCGATCTGGCTGCCTGGATCCGGGCGAATGGCGGCACTACCGCCAGCACAGTGCCGGAAGTCCCGTAAGTTCCGGCTGGTCCACTGGTCGTCGCCGAACCGGCCGCCTATGTTCGCCGGCATGAGCGATCCCAACTTCTATGTGCATCCGGGCCTCGACCGGGCGGCGCATCGGCGCCGCGACGAGGACTGGCTGGCCGAGGCGCGGCGGGCCGCCGCGATCGTGCCGGTGTGGCAGGGCCGGAACCTGGCGGTGGTCGAGCCGCCGGCGGCGGTGTTCCTGGAGCTCGACGTCCTGCTGTCGGTCGGTGTCGCGCCCGACGACACGATCTTCCTGGGGCTGGACGACGACCGGCCGCTGTTCGCCGCCGACCTGTCCGGGCTGGGCGACGACCATGCCCAGGCGCTGGCGGCGATGGGGATGCCGGGGGCCGAGTTCGTCGACCTGCGCCGGATCGGGCAGCACCTGCCGCGCGGCGACGGCGCGCTGCTGGCCTATGCCCGCGGCCTCGCCCACTGGCACGGCCGCACCCGGTTCTGCGGCGCCTGCGGGGGGCCGACGCAGGTCGAGTGCGCCGGCCATGTCAGGCGCTGCACCGGCTGCGGCCTGCAGCATTTCCCGCGCACCGACCCCGCCACCATCATGCTGGTGACCGATGGGGAGCGATGCCTGGTCGGGCGCCAGGCGGCGTGGGCGCCGGGCATGTACTCGACCCTGGCCGGCTTCGTCGAGCCGGGCGAGTGCCTGGAGGACGCCGTGGTCCGCGAGGTGTTCGAGGAGACCGGCGTGCGCTGCGGCCGGGTCACCTATCACGCATCGCAGCCCTGGCCGTTCCCGCAGTCCCTGATGTGCGGCTTCTTCGCCGAGGCGCTGACCACCGAGATCATCATCGATCCCGAGGAGATCGAGGATGCGCGCTGGGTCAGCCGCGCCGACCTCCGCGCCGGCGTGGTCGCCCTGCCGCGCGCCGACTCGATCGCGCGCCGGCTGATCGAAACTTGGCTCCAAGCCGATAGATCCGATATGAGACGATAATTTTGCAGTTCGTCTGATCTGAGCGGAGTCGGTGAAGGAAAGGCGGAAGCTTCCGATATAGAAAGTTCCGTTTCGGACCTAAATGTCGGAATTCCTTTGTGCGCCGCGGGATTCGTCGTTATAGACGATGCGTCGTTTCCCGCACGAGCCCCGCGCCATGGCCCAGCGTCCGCCGTCTTCCGAGTCCCCCGGCGCCGCCGCCAAGGCCGGCGCGCGCCAGCTGATGCTGCGCTTCATCGCGGTCGAGAAGGGCATGCCCGACAAGCGCGACGCCGAGGCGCGCGCCCGGGATTTCGACGAGATCTATGCCGGCTTCCGGACCGAGCAGGCGGTGGAGCAGGCCAGCCGCTGCTCGCAATGCGGCGTGCCGTTCTGCCAGGTCCACTGTCCTTTGCACAACAACATCCCGGATTGGCTGAAGCTGACCGCCGAAGGACGTCTGGAGGAAGCCTACGAGGTCAGCCAGGCGACCAACAACTTCCCGGAGATCTGCGGCCGCATCTGCCCCCAGGACCGGCTGTGCGAAGGCAATTGCGTGATCGAACGCGGCTTCCAGTCGGTCTCGATCGGCTCGGTCGAGAAATACATCACCGACACGGCCTGGGAGCAGGGCTGGGTCAAGCCGCCCAAGCCCCGGGCCGAGCTGGCGGCCAGCATCGGCATCGTCGGCGGCGGGCCGGCCGGCCTCGCCGCGGCCGAGCAGCTGCGCCGGCGCGGCTACCAGGTCCATGTCTATGATCGCTACGACCGCATCGGCGGCCTGATGATCTATGGCATCCCGAATTTCAAGCTGGACAAGCGGATCGTCGAGCAGCGCACCCGGCTGCTCGCCGACGGCGGCATCACCTTCCATACCGGCTTCGAGGTCGGCCGCGACGCCAGCATGGACGAGCTGCGGGCCCGCCACGACGCGGTGCTGATCGCAACCGGCGTCTATAAGGCGCGCGACGTCGTTCTGCCCGGCTCGGACCTCAGGAACGTCCACGCCGCGCTCGACTATCTGATCGCCTCCAACCGGATCGGCTTGGGCGACCAGGTGCCGGAGTTCGCCAGCGGCGAGCTCAATGCCGCCGGCAAGCGCGTCGTGGTGATCGGCGGCGGCGACACCGCCATGGACTGCGTGCGCACGGCGGTCCGCCAGGGTGCGGCCTCGGTCGCCTGCCTCTACCGCCGCAACCGCGCCAACATGCCCGGCAGCCAGCGCGAGGTCGCCCACGCCGAGGAAGAGGGCGTGCAGTTCATCTGGCTGGCCGCACCCGAGGCCTTCCTGGGCGAGCGCGCGGTGTGCGGGGTCCAGGCCCGGCGCATCCATCTGGGCGTGCCCGACGCCACCGGCCGCCAGGAGCCGCAGCCGGTCGAGGGCCCGCCCTTCGAGATCGAGGCCGACCTGGTGATCAAGGCGCTGGGCTTCGATCCCGAGGACCTGCCGGGGCTGTTCGGCGCGCCGGAGCTGGCGGTGTCGCGCTGGGGCACCATCCGCATCGACCACCGCACCATGATGACCAGCCTGCCCGGGGTGTTCGCCGCCGGCGACATCGTGCGCGGCGCCAGCCTGGTGGTCTGGGGCATCCGCGACGGCCGCGACGCCGCCGACCAGATCCACGCCTACGTCCAGGCCAGCCGCGCCGTCGCGGCGGAGTGAAGGACCGAGCCATGACCGAGACCTTCGTCGAGGCCTACCAGGCCAACGCCGCTCACCTGGCCGCCCACGGCATGTACGATCCGGCCGACGAGCACGACGCCTGCGGCGTCGGCTTCGTGGCCGCCATCGACGGCAAGCCGCGCCGCGACGTGGTCGAGCGCGCGATCGGCGCCTTGAAGTCGGTCTGGCACCGCGGCGCCGTCGACGCCGACGGCAAGACCGGCGATGGCGCCGGGTTGCACATCCAGGTGCCGCAGGACTTCTTCCGCGCCCATGTCGAGCAGACCGGCCACACCCCGCCCGAGGGCAAGCTGGCAGTCGGCCAGGTGTTCCTGCCGCGCACCGACCTCGATGCCCAGGAGCGCTGCCGCTGCATCGTCGAGGCCGAAACCTTGAGCTTCGGCTACACCATCTATGGCTGGCGCCAGGTGCCGGTGAACGTCGACATCATCGGCGAGAAGGCCAACGCCACCCGCCCCGAGATCGAGCAGATCATCATCGGCAATCCGCGCGGCGTCGACGAAGCGCAGATGGAGATCGACCTCTATGTCGTGCGCCGGCGCATCGAGCGGCGTATCGCCGAGGCGCGGGTCGCCGACTTCTACATCTGCTCCCTCAGCGTCCGGTCGCTGATCTACAAGGGCATGTTCCTGGCCGAGCAGGTCACCGACTTCTATCCCGACCTGCTCGACCCGCGCTTCGTCTCGTCCTTCGCGATCTACCACCAGCGCTACTCGACCAACACCTTCCCGACCTGGCGGCTGGCCCAGCCGTTCCGCGTCCTGGCCCACAACGGCGAGATCAACACGGTCAAGGGCAACATCAACTGGATGGCCTGCCACGAGCCGCGCATGGCCTCGCCGGTGTTCGGCGACCTGATCGAGGACGCCAAGCCGGTCATCCAGCCCGGCGGCTCGGACTCGGCGGCGCTCGACAACGTGTTCGAGCTGCTGGTCAAGGCCGGCCGGCCGTTGCCCATGGTCAAGACGCTGTGCATCCCGGAGGTCTGGAGCCCGTCGGAAGGGCTGATGCCGCAGGCGCACCGCGACCTCTACTCCTATGCCAACAGCGTCATGGAGCCGTGGGACGGCCCGGCCGCCCTGTGCGCCACCGACGGCCGCTATGTGCTCGCCGGCATGGACCGCAACGGCCTCAGGCCGCTGCGCTACACCATCACCGGCGACGGCCTGCTGGTCGCCGGCTCCGAGACCGGCATGGTCAAGGTCGACGAGGCGACGGTGGTCGAGAAGGGCCGGCTCGGCCCGGGCATGATGATCGCGGTCGACCTCGCCGAGGGCAAGGTGCTGCGCGACCGGGCGATCAAGGACCAGCTGGCGGCGACCCGGCCGTTCGGTGAATGGGTCAAGGGCATCACCCGGATCGACGGCTTGATCCGCGACACCAAGATCCAGTTCGAGCGCTTCCTGCGCGACGAGCTGCGCCGGCGCCAGCTGGCCGCGGGCTGGACCATGGAGGACCTGGAGCTGATCCTCCACCCCATGGTCGAGGACGCCAAGGAAGCCGTGGGCTCCATGGGCGACGACTCGCCGTTGGCGGTGCTGAGCCAGGGCTATCGCGGCCTGCACCACTTCTTCCGGCAGAACTTCAGCCAGGTCACCAACCCGCCGATCGACAGCCTGCGCGAGCGCCGGGTGATGACCATCCGCACGCGCCTGGGCAACCTGGGCAACATCCTCGACGAGGAGGAGAGCCAGTGCCAGCTGCTGCAGCTGGAAAGCCCGGTGCTGTCGACCGCCGAGTTCAAGGCGATGCGCGACTATATGGGCGCGACGGCGGCCGAGATCGACTGCACCTTCGACCCCCAGGCCGGCGACACCGCCCTGCGCGACGCCCTGCGCCGGGTCCAGCGCGACGCCGAGGACGCCGTGCGGGCCGGCTGCACGCACCTGATCCTGTCCGACCGGGCGGTCGGCCCGGGCCGCGCCGCGGCGCCGATGATCCTGGCCGCCGGCGGCGTGCACAGCCACCTGGTGCGCCAGAACCTGCGCACGTTCACCTCGCTCAACGTCCGCACCTCCGAGTGCCTGGACGTGCATTTCTTCGCGGTGCTGATCGGGGTCGGCGCGACCACCATCAACGCCTATCTGGCCGAGGAGGCGATCGCCGACCGCCATGCCCGCGGCCTGTTCCCGGGCCTCAGCCTGGAGGCCGCGATCGACCGCTACAAGAAGGCGATCGACGACGGCCTGCTGAAGATCCTGAGCAAGATGGGCATCTCGGTGCTCAGCTCCTACCGCGGCGGCTACAATTTCGAGGCGATCGGCCTCAGCCGCTCGCTGGTCGCCGAGTTCTTCCCGGGCATGACCAGCCGCATCTCGGGCATCGGCCTTGCCGGGGTCCAGCGCAAGGTGCTGGGCCTGCACGCCCGCGCCTTCGCCGAGGATGCGGCGATCCTGCCGATTGGCGGCTTCTACCGCTACCGCCGCGGTGCCGAGGCGCACGCCTGGGAGGCCGGCCTCATCCATACCCTGCAGCAGGCGGTCCAGACCGACAGCTATTCGACGTTCAAGCGCTACTCCGAAGGTGTGCGCAAGCTGCCGGCCGTGGCGCTGCGCGACCTGCTCGACTTCAAGCCCGGCCGCAAGCCGGTGCCGCTGGAGGACGTGGAGTCGATCACCGAGATCCGCCAGCGCTTCATCACCCCCGGCATGTCGCTGGGCGCGCTCAGCCCCGAGGCCCACAAGACCCTGGGCATCGCCATGAACCGCATCGGCGCCAAGTCCGACAGCGGCGAAGGCGGCGAGGACTCCGTGTATTTCCGGCCGCTGGCCAACGGCGACAACGCCAATTCGGCGATCAAGCAGGTCGCGTCGGGGCGGTTCGGCGTGACCGCCGACTACCTGGTCAATTGCCGCGAGCTGGAGATCAAGGTCGCCCAGGGCGCCAAGCCCGGCGAGGGCGGGCAGCTCCCCGGCTTCAAGGTCACCGAGATGATCGCGCGGCTGCGCCATTCGACGCCCGGCGTGATGCTGATCTCGCCGCCGCCGCACCACGACATCTATTCGATCGAGGACCTGGCGCAGCTCATCTACGACCTGAAGCAGATCAACCCGACCGCCCGGGTGTGCGTGAAGCTGGTGGCTCGTTCCGGGATCGGAACGATTGCGGCCGGGGTCGCCAAGGCCAAGGCCGACGTGATCCTGGTATCGGGCCATGTCGGCGGCACCGGCGCCAGCCCGCAGACCTCGATCAAGTTCGCGGGCGTGCCTTGGGAGATGGGCCTGTCCGAGGTCCACCAGGTGCTGACCTTGAACCGGCTGCGCCACCGGGTGCGGCTGCGCACCGACGGCGGCATCAAGACCGGCCGCGACGTCGTCATCGCCGCCATCCTGGGTGCGGAGGAGTTCGGCGTCGGCACGGCGTCGCTGGTGGCCATGGGCTGCATCATGGTCCGGCAGTGCCACTCCAACACCTGCCCGGTCGGCGTCTGCACCCAGGACCCGAAGCTGCGCGAGAAATTCGAGGGCTCGCCCGAGAAGGTCGTGAACCTGTTCAGCTTCATCGCCGAAGAGGTGCGCGAGATCCTGGCCAGCCTGGGTGCGCGCACGCTCAACGAGGTGATCGGGCGGACCGAGCTGCTGACCCAGGTCCGGCGCGGCGGCTCCGACCTCGACGACCTGGACCTGAACCCGCTCCTGGTGCAGGCCGACCCGGGCGACCAGGCGCGCTACTGCACGCTGGTCGGGCGCAACGAAGTGCCGGACACCCTCGATGCCCAGATGATCAAGGACGCGGCGCGGGTGTTCGAGGCCGGCGAGAAGATGCAGCTCGCCTACAACATCCGCAACACCCACCGGGCGATCGGCACCCGGCTGTCGTCGGCGATCACCACCAAGTTCGGCATGAGCGGCCTGCAGCCCGGCCACATCGCCGTGCGCCTGCGCGGCTCGGCCGGCCAGTCGCTGGGCGCGTTCGCGGTCCAGGGGCTGAAGCTCGAGGTGTTCGGTGACGCCAACGACTATGTCGGCAAGGGCCTGTCGGGCGGCACCATCGTGGTCCGGCCGACCACGGCCAGCCCGCTGGCCAGCAACGCCAACACCATCATCGGCAACACCGTGCTCTACGGCGCCACGGCCGGCAAGCTGTTCGCGGCCGGCCAGGCCGGCGAGCGGTTCGCGGTGCGCAATTCAGGCGCCAGCGTCGTGGTCGAGGGCTGCGGCTCCAACGGCTGCGAGTACATGACCGGCGGCACGGCGGTGATCCTGAGCACGCCCGGTGATAATTTCGCAGCCGGAATGACTGGCGGCATGGCCTTCGTCTATGACAGCGACGGCACCTTCACGGCCCGCGTCAACGGCGAATCGGTGATCTACCAGCGCGTCGCCATGCCCCACTGGCAAGGCCAGCTGCGCGACCTGGTCGAGGAGCACTGGCGCGAGACCCAGAGCCGGTTCGCCGAACAGCTGCTGGTCGACTGGGAGCGCGAGCTGCCGAAGTTCTGGCAGGTGGTCCCCCGCGAGATGGTGCATCGCCTGGCCCATCCGGTGGCGCCGATGGCGGCGGTGGCGGCCGAGTAGCGCATGACGGGCGCCGGGATCGTGGCGGCGGACAGCCCCGGGGCGCTGCGCTCCGCCGCCGCGGCCGAGGCGCGCCGTGGCCAGGTCGAGGCCGCGCTGCGGCTGCAGCACCAGGCCGTGCTGCTGACCGTCGCGGCCGGCGGCGCGGCCGATTGGGCCGGCGAAGGGGCGGCGCTGACCGCCCTGGAGCCGTTGCTGGCGCGCGCTGGATCCGGTGCCGCGTCGGTGCTGGCCGAGCTGCATCGCGGCTTCGGCTCGGCGGCGCTGGCGGTCGGGCAGACCGCCGTCGCCCGGGCCAGCCTCGAGCGCGCGGTGGCGCTGGCGCCCGACGACGCGCTGGCTTGGGGGCTCCTGGGCAACGCCCGCTTCGCCGGCGCCGAGCCCGATGGCGCCGTCGAGGCCTATCGGCGGGCGCTGCGCGGACGGCCCGGCTGGGGCGACATCCATGTCAATCTGGGCGTCGCCCTGCAGCAACGGCAACCGCCCGACGACGCCGGCGCCATCGCGGCGTTCCGCGCCGGCGCCGCTGCCGAGCCGGGGCTGTCCAAGGCCCATTATTGCCTGGGTGCCGCGCTGCATACGGCCGGGGACCTGGACGGCGCTGCGGCGGCCCTGGCGCGCGCCGCCGTCCTGGCGCCGGGCGACGCGGCGATCGTGGCGCGCCTGGGCGAGGTCGAGATGGCGCGCGAGCGCCCGGCCGCGGCCGTTGCAGCCTACCGGACGGCCTTGGCGCTGCGCCCCGATTGGGTCGACCTTCAGTACAATCTCGGCGTCGCGCAGGATATCGAGGGCACCGGCGATCTGGACGCCGCCGCCGATTGCTATCGCCGCGCGGTTGCCCTCGCCCCCGACTGCGGCAAGGCGCACTTCAACCTGGGCGGCGTGCTGTTCAAGCAAGGTCGGCTGGACGAGGCCGTCATCGCCTATGGCGCCGCCATGGCGACCCCCGACCAGGCCGAGAAGGCGCGCATGAGCCGGGCCAATGCCTTGCTGACCCGGGGCCGATTGTCCGAAGGGCTGGCCGACTACGAGTCGCGCAAGACCCGCCCGGCCGAGGCCTGGGAGGGATCGGCCGTGCCCGAATGGACCGGCGGCCCGGTCCTCGGCCGGCGGCTGTTCCTGGTGTGCGAGCAGGGGTTTGGCGACAGCCTGCAATTCGTCCGCTACGCCGCCGTGCTCAAGGCCGCCGGTGCCTGGATTGCGGTCGGCTGCCCGACGCCGCTGGCCCGGCTGCTGGGCCGCGCCCGGGGCGTCGACCTGGCTGCCGTCAATGGCGGGCCGGTTCCGGCCGTCGACCAGTGGGCGCCGCTGATGAGCCTGCCCTACCGGCTGGGCACCACGCTCGACTCGATCCCGGCGCCGGTGCCTTATCTGGTGGCCGAGCCCGAGCGGATCCAGCGATGGCGTGCCTGGCTCGACGCCGCGGTGCCGCCGGGACCGGAGCTGCGCGCGGGGATCGCCTGGCAAGGCAACCCGGCCGGCCTCGTCGAGACCGGCCGCTCGGTGCCCCTGGCGGCGCTGCAGCCGCTGGCCAGGGTGCCCGGCATCCGCCTGGTCATCCTGCAGAAGCGGCATGGCCTCGACCAGTTGGCCGCGTGGCCGCCCGACCTGCCGCTCGCCCGCCCCGGCCCGGACTTCGACGACGGGGCGGATGCATTCCTGGACACGGCGGCGCTGATGGAGTCGCTCGACCTGGTGATCACGTCGGACACGGCGGTGGTCCACCTGGCCGGCGGCCTGGGGCGGCCGACCTGGCTGATGCTGCAGCATGACGCCGAATGGCGCTGGCTGCGCGGCCGCGGCGACAGCCCCTGGTATCCGACCCTGCGCCTGTACCGCCAGGCGCGGCCGGGCGACTGGGATGGGGTCGCCGCGCGCCTCGCTGGCGATCTCGCGGCGGCGGCCCGGCGATGAGCGAGCCGCATCCGTCGGCGCGGCTCGCCATGTGCCAGGCCCAGGCCCTCGCGGCCGTGGTGGGCGGCCGCCTGGCCGAGGCGTTCGAACGCCTGCGGGACGCTGTCGCCCTCGCGGTCGATGGCGCCGGCGATCCGGCGGCGGCGCTCGGGGTGCTGACCGCGGTCGACGCGGCGCTGTCCCGGCGCCCGGACGCCGGTGCCCTCGGACCGGCCCTGGGCGTGCTGTACCAAGCTGTCGGCCTGGCCGCGGTCGGTGCCCAGCGGACCGAGGCGGCCGTGGCCTGCGGCATGGCGGCAGCGGCGCGCCGTCCCGATGATCCCGAGGCGCACCATCTGGCCGGGGTGGCGCTGGTCCAGGCGGCGCGTCATGCCGACGCCGCCCAGCACCTGGCCCGCGCGGTCGAGCTGGCGCCGGACCGGGCCGCCTATCGCGCAGATCTGGGCGACACGCTTCAGGTGCTGGGGCGCATGGCGGACGCCGCCGATGCCTTTCGCGCGGCCATCGCCCTCGATCCCAACCGGGCCGCGACCCGCTTCCGGCTGGGCCTCTGCCTTCAAGCCTCGGGCCGGCCCGAGGCCGCGGCCGACAGCTATCGCGACGCCGTGCGGCTCGACCCCGACCTTGCGGAAGGCCATTACAACCTGGGCATGGCGCTGGCAGCGGCCGGCCGCGACGAAGAGGCGGTCCCCGCCTTGGATCGGGCCTGCACATTCAAGCCGCTGCGCCTGACCGCGACCTTCGCCCGCGGCGTCTGCCTGCTCAGGCTCGGCCGCCTCGGCCAGGGCTTCCGGGACTACGAGGCGCGCGACTGCCGCGCCAACCTGCCCGATCGGCCGGGCAAGAGTCCGGAGTGGACGGGCGAGCCGCTGGCCGGCCGAACGATCCTGATCCGCAGCGAACAGGGCCTGGGCGACAGCATCCAGTTCATCCGCTATGCCGCGCTGCTCAAGGCCCGGGGCGCCCGAGTCCTGTTCGCTTGTCCGCCGTCGCTGCTGCCGCTGCTCGGGTCGGCGCCCGGTCTGGATCGGATCCTGCCCTGGGACCAACCGCCGCCGCCCGACATCGATTGCTGGCTGCCGCTGATGAGCCTGCCCTGGCGCTGCGGCACCGAGCTCGACACGGTGCCCGCGGCGGTGCCTTACCTGGCGCCGGAGCCGGACCGCGTCAGGCGCTGGGCGGCCTGGCTGGCGAAGCGGCCGGGTTTCCGGGTCGGGCTGGTCTGGCAGGGGCATCCGACCGCCGCGACCGAGGCGGGCCGCTCGGTGCCGCTGGCGGCGCTGGCGCCGCTCGCCCGGATCCCCGGGGTGCGGCTGATCGCGCTGCAGAAGCATCACGGGCTCGACCAGCTCGACCGCCTGCCGGCCGGCATGGTGGTCGAGCGGCCCGGCCCCGGCTTCGACGACGGCCCCGGCGCCTTCCGCGACAGTGCGGCGTTGCTGGCGGGGCTCGACCTGCTGGTCACCAGCGACACCGCCATGGCCCATCTGAGCGGCGCCCTGGCCCGGCGCACCTGGGTCCTGCTGCAGCGCAACGCCGATTGGCGTTGGCTGCTCGACCGCAGCGACAGCCCGTGGTATCCGACGATGACCCTCTACCGGCAGCGCTGCCCGGGCGATGGGGTCGACCCCTGGGCCGACCCCATCGCCCGGATCGCCGCCGACCTGGCCGCCGCCGCACAGTCCTGAGCCTCACGCCCATGCGCACGCTGTACCACTACTGGCTCAATCCCTTTGCCCGGAAGCTCCGGCTGCTGCTGGCCGAGAAGCAGTTGGAGTTCGATCTGCAGCTGGAGAAGCCGTGGGAGCGGCGCGAGGCGTTCCTGCGCCTCAACCCGGCCGGCGAGGTGCCGATGCTGGTCGAGGCCGACGGCAGCGTCCTCGCCGATTCGACGGCGATCGTCGAATATCTGGAAGAGGCCTATCCCGAGCGGCCGCTGCTGACCGGCGGCCTGCTGGAACGGGCCGAGATTCGCCGGCTGATCGGCTGGTTCGACGTCAAGTTCAACGCCGAGGTCACCCAGAATCTGGTCGAGGAGAAGATCACCAAGCGCTTCCTCGGGATCGGCCAGCCCAACAGCCAGGCGATCCGCGCCGGTTACCACAACATCAACACGCATCTCGCCTATATCGGCTATTTGGTCGATCGTCGGAACTACCTGTCGGGCGACAGCTTCGGGCTGGCCGACGTGGCCGCCGCCGCCCATGTCAGCTGTGTCGACTATCTGGGGGACGTGCCCTGGGACGACCATCCGGCGGCCCGCACCTGGTATGCGCGGGTCAAGTCGCGGCCCAGCTTCCGCGCCCTGCTGGCCGACCACGTGCCGGGTGCAGCGCCGCCGCCGCACTACGCCGATCTGGATTTCTAGAAACGGCCAGCCGGCCGGAAAAGCTACTCACAGGCTTGCCTCGGGACGGCTTTTCGCCTTCCATCTCCCGGGGGTCACGCCACGCATCTGGGGGAATGCAGCAATGGCGCAGGATAAGTACCGGCTTGTAACCCGCAGCGATTTCGACGGACTGGTCTGCGCCGTCCTGCTCAAGGAAATGGGCCTGATCGACGAGATCAAGTTCGTTCACCCCAAGGACATGCAGGATGGCCTGGTGCCGATCACGAATCGCGACATCACGACCAACCTGCCCTACGTGGAAGGGTGTCACCTGGCGTTCGACCATCATCTGAGCGAGACGATCCGGGTCGGCAAGCGCGACAACCACATCATCGATCCCGACGCACCGTCGGCCGCCCGTGTGATCTACAACCACTACGGCGGCAAGATGCAGTTCCTGACGATCCCCGACGACATGATCGAGGCGGTCGACCAGGGCGACAGCGCCCAGTATTCGCTGGACGACATCCTGCACCCCAAGGGCTGGACGCTCCTGAACTTTCTGATGGACGCCCGCACCGGCCTTGGCCGCTTCCGCAGCTTCCGGATCTCGAACTATCAGCTGATGATGGACCTGATCGATCACTGCCGCGAAAAGCCGATCGAGAAGATCCTGGATCTGCCCGACGTCAAGGACCGCGCCGACCTGTATTTCGAGCACCAGGACAAGTTCAAGGACCAGATCCGGCGGTGCTCGACCGTGCACGGCAACGTCGTGGTCCTGGACCTGCGCGACGAGGACCCGATCTACGCCGGCAACCGGTTCATGATCTACGCCATGTACCCGGAACAGAACGTGTCGATCCACGTGCTGTGGGGCGTGCAGAAGCAGAACACCGTGTTCGCGGTCGGCAAGTCGATCATCAACCGCTCCAGCAAGTCCGACATCGGTCCGCTGATGTTGAACTATGGCGGCGGCGGCCATGCCGCCGCCGGCACCTGCCAGGTGCCGAACGACAAATCCGACGCAATCCGTCAGGAGATCATCGACGCGCTACGCGCGGCCGGCTGACCGCTCCGACAGATCCGGGGCCGCCGTGATCGCCAGCAGGGCGGCGATCACGGCGAAGGTGCACAGCCACCAGTTCTGCCAGATGCCATAGCTCAGGTCCGAAATCACCAGGGCGCTGGCGACGGCCGCGAGCCCGGCTGCGGGGGCGCTGCGGCCAGGCAGCCCGCGGACGATGGCGGCCAGCACCACCATGGTGAAGGCCAGGCCCAGAACCAGGCCGGGCACCCCGAGCTCAAGCCACAGCTGCAGCCCGGCATTGTGGGGATGCAGCGGCATGGCGGTCCCATGGGTCAAGGGATCGACCACGGTATCGCCGCCGGGCATGATCCGGGCGGTGTTGAGGCCCCAGCCCAGCCAGGGCCGCTCGGCGATTCGCTCGGCTGCGAAGTTCCAGATGAACAGCCGATGATGGCCGGATGGCGGGACATGGTTCAGGACCGCCGGCATATGGACCAGCCGGGGTGCCCAGACCGGCCCGGTCAGGCTCAGCAGGGCGAGTACCGCAGCGATCGCGGCCGCCGCCAGCCGCGGCCGCAGGGCGCCCAGGGCGAACACGCCCGTCCCCACGGCGAGGCCGAGGAACGCCGCTTTGCCGTCGAGCAAGTAGAGCGGGACCGCGATCACGGCCGCGCTCAGCGCCGCCAGCACCGGCCGGCCGCGCCCCAGCAGCGTCGCGAGCATTGGCCAGACCAGCAGCGCGAACACCGTGGCGCCGGGCTTGAGGGCGCCGATGCCGGTCGAACGATGGAGCGCCATACGGGTAATCGCGGCGTCCGTGAGCAGCTCGAGCCAGATCAGTGCGGTCCCCACGGCCACGCCGATCAGCAGCCCATCGGCGGCGATCCGGCGCTGCGCGGGCTCGAGGTCGCGCGCCACGGCCAGCAACGCCAGGGTGGCGGCCAGCACGCCCGCGAGCCGCGGCAGCAGGTTCCACGACTCGGCCGGGCCGATGCTCCACAGCAGCGACAGCCCGCTCCACGCGACCAGCAGCACCGACACGACCCCGAGGGGCGTCATCAGCAGCTGCGGCCAGCTGCGCCGCGTGAGGCTGGGCAGGGCCGCCAGCACGGCCGCCACCAGCATCAGCGGCGCCATGCCCTTGTAGGCGAACAAGGCCAGCGTCGGCGCAAGCCCGCCCATCCAGGCCAGCACGACGCCCGGCGACGGCAATCGCAGCCGGCTTCCGCGAAGGTCGACGGCAGACTCCAAGGGCGGTCCTTCCCTGTGATGATCGGCGGCTTCTACTCGATCCCCGCCGCCACGACCACAGCCGAATGGCCTTGGCCTGCGGCGGCGGTGCCGCAGGTCAGCCGCGGCGCACGCATGCTATGGTGCGGCGCCGACGTTGGCAGGACACCCGCCATGCCCTCCATCCACCGCGCACTGCCGTGGCTCGCGCTCCTGATGCTGGGCGCGGCCGTGATGCCGGCCGCCGCCCAGACCACGCAGGACCTCGCGCGCCGCTGGGCCGAGCAGAAGGCCCGCCAGGATGCGATCGACGAGCAGCACCGCCGCGCCATCGACCGCAGCTACTGGCAGAACGAGATGCTGCGCCAGCAGCAGCAACAGCAGCAGCGGCTCGATGATCTGGAGGCCCAGCGCCAGCAGCTTCTCAACGACCGGCTGCAGCAGGAGAACCAGCAGATTCCCTATGGGTACACGCCGCCTCCGGCCTATGTCGTGCCCGGCTATGCGCCGCCGCCGACCTGCCTGCAATATGCGCAGGCCTATGACGCGGCTGGCCGGCCGCTCGGCTTGGTGTGCGTGCGCTGAGCGGCGGCGACTAAGACCTAAGGCTGGGGTTGGGGCTCCGGCGTCGCCGGGGCGAGGGGCGGCGACGGGGCCAGCACCGGCGCGGTCGGCGGCAGCTGCACGATTTGGGCGGCATCGGGTCCGGCGCGCGCCTGCCACTCCTCGGTCATGGTCTGGGCGATGTCCTGGACGCGCGCCGCCAGCGCCGGGCTGGTCGGCAGCACGGGCATGCCGTTGCGCGCCAGCGCCTTCAGCGCGTCGTCGCGGGCCTTCTGGCTGAGCGCCCAGCCGCGGGTCTCGGCGCGCGCGGCGGTGTCGCGCACTGCCGCCTGCAGGTCGTCGGGCAGCCGGCGGAACAGCCGGTCGTTGATGATCACCGCATTGCGCGGCTGGTAGACCCGGATGTCGTAGAAGGTGCGGGCATAGGTCCAGGCCTTGGTGTCGACGGCGCTGAGCGGCGACGCGAGCGCCGCGTCCAAGGTGCCGTTGCCGAACGCCTGCGGCACCTCGGCCTGCTGGACCTGGGTGGGGGCTGCGCCCAGGAGGT
The DNA here is from genome assembly GCA_964511405.1 of uncultured Comamonadaceae bacterium. Classification (GTDB taxonomy): domain Bacteria; phylum Pseudomonadota; class Alphaproteobacteria; order Elsterales; family Elsteraceae; genus CAZEFK01. Next base: position 17,452 of record CAZEFK010000069.1, read on the forward strand.
CGGCCAGGCGCTGCAGCAGGGCCGTCGGCGCGCGCAGCTTGAGGCCCTGGAAATCCTGCGGCCGTTCGAGCCGGACGGTCGAGATCATCCCGACCGCCGGCCAGGGCACCGAGAACAGCAGCCGCGCATTGGTCCGCTGGAAATGCTGCTCGAGCACCGGCTTCTGCGCCTGGTAGAGCCGCCAGGCGGCATCGTCGCCGACGGCCAGGAACGGGATGCCGTCGGCCTGCAGGATCGGATCGTCGTCGCCATAGGCCAGCAGCTGGAACTCGCCCAGCGCGACCTGACCGTTCTCCACCGCCCGGCGGATCTCCGGCATCTTGTAGGTCGAGCCGGCCGAGTGGATGGTGATATCGATGCGTCCGCCCGTGGCCTTGCGCAGTTCGTCGGCGAACCAGCGGATGTTCTGGGTGTGGAAGTTGGAGTCGGAATAGGGGGTGGGCATGTCCCACCGCTCCTGGGCCGCGGCCGGCAGCCACGGCGCGACCAGCGCCGCCAGGATCGCCAGCACGGCAATTGCCCATCGCCCGCCGCCAAGGCCGTCCGCCCGCCGTGTCTGATCGTCCGCAATGCCCATCTGCCCAAACCTGCCGGATCGCGCCGCCGGAGAACCTGGCAGGTCCGACGGTTTACAAAGTGTGCTAAGTGTCCTCGTCGACCGGTGCTTTGCAAGCCGCTCGGAACGCCGGCCCTGCTGGCGGGCGGCGAAGTGGCGCAGACGATGGGCGTGCTTGCCCGGCCGGAGCCGCGACCGTATCGTCCGGCCCTGTCCGTGGCGAAAGCTGTGACCAAGGAGTGGCCGTGGCCGCGGCGACCGGAGCGCTGGCCCCCCGCGTGACCCCCGGTGCGTCGACCGCGGGCCGCCTGGCCTGCGCCCTTGCGGTAGCCCTGATTGCCGCCGTCGCCTCGCCAGGCCTCGCCCAAACGCCGCCATCGCGCGACGTGTTCCGGATCGCGACCGGCGGGGTCGACAGCCCGTCCTTTGCCGTCGGCGGCCTGATCGCCAGCAGCCTCAGCAATCCCCCCGGCGGCCTGCCGTGCGACCGCGGCGGCTCCTGCGGCGTGCCCGGCCTGGTCGCCGTCGCCCAGGCGCTCGGCAGCCGCGCCGAAGCCGTCGACGCGGTCGCCAAGGGCCGGATCGATGCGGCGCTGGCACCGTCCGCCGTCGCCTTCGACGTCTGGAAGAAGGGCGGGGCCGGCGACAAGCTGCGGACCATCGGGACGATCTATCTTGAAGATCTGACCGTCCTGGTCCGCCGCGATGCCCCGATCGCCGACCTCCCCGACCTCAAGCACGGGGTCAGCGCCGTTGGTGTCCGCGACGGCAGCCCGGTCGGCTTCCTGCGCGATCTCACCCGGATGCTCGGCATCGATGCGGTCGGCGTCACCAGCTTCCAGACCGTGGACGATGCCTTGAGCCAACTGACCGCGGGCCAGGCCGATGCGGCAATCCTGTTGGCCACGGTCCCGGATCCGCAGCTGGTCGACCTGGTGCGCGCCAACCCGGTGCGGGTGGTGGCGCCGGCGCCCGAGACCCTCGATCGGCTGTTCGCCATGTTTCCGTTCCTGGTGCGGGCATCGCTGCCGGCCGGGAGCTATGGCAACCCCGACACGGCGGTCCTGGCGGCCATGCCCGTCCAGCTCTATGTCTCGGCCGACGCCGATGCGACCGAGGTCCAGGCCATCACGCGGGCGCTGTGGAACCCGGCCAGCCAGCGCCTGATGCGCGGCGGGCCGGTCGAGGCGCGCACCGCCTCGGCGGCCGGGGCCGTGGTCGGGCTGACGGTGCCGCTGCATCCCGGCGCCCGGCGCTACTACGAGGACGCCAAGCTGCTGCCGGTCTCCGGCGATCCCGCCGACGGCCGCTGACCCTCGGCCTCAGGCTCACCCGATCTCGGGATGCACCCAGGGCTCGGCCTCGGCCGCCGCCTGCCAGGCCTGCATCGGCGGCTGCGCCAGCATCGCCGCCATGTAGTCGCGCGCCTCGTCGTCGATCAGCGGCTCGTAGGTGCGGAAGCGGAACACCACCGGTGCGTACATGGCGTCGGCGATGCAGAAATCGCCGAACAGGAACGGCTTGTGGCCGGCGAAACGGCGGCGGCAGCTGCGCCAGGACGCGGTCACCCGGTTGATCTCGGCCTGGGTGGCGGCGTTGATCGGCCGCCCCGGCTGGTGCTGCCGGATGTTCATGGGCAGGTGCTGGCGCAGATTGCGGAACCCGGCATGCATCTCGGCGCTGACCGCCCGCGCCAGCGCCCGCGCCGTCTCGTTGGCCGGCCACAGCCCGGCCGCCGGGGCGAGGTCCGCGCAATACTCGGCGATCGCCAGGCTGTCGCCGATCGCCAGGTCGCCATGGACCAGGCAGGGCACCTTGCCCGACGGCGAGTGGGCCAGGATCTCCTGGCGCGTGGTCGGCTGCCCCAGCGGCACCACCACCTCGTCGGCGTCAAGCCCGGCCTGACGCACGACCAACCAGGCGCGCAGCGACCAGCTGGAATAGTTCCGATTGCCGATATAGAGCGTGGCGTCGGCCAAGGCGATCCTCTCCCGGGCACCGCCGCCGCTGGGCAGCCGCGGCGGGAGGCGGCATTGTAGAGGCCCGCCGCCGCGGTGCAATCGCCGCGGCGACCCCACTTGCCTCGGGATCGTGCCAGTGACCGCCTTGCGCCTTGTCGACTCCGCCGCGGACAGCCTGCCGCTCCACGCCGTTGCCGCCGACCGGTTTGCCGACTGGATCGGCCATCGCCCCGGCCTCGAGGCGCGCTGGGTCGAAGCCACCAAGTTCAAGCCCGACGCCGATGCCGTGCTGCTGCTGCCGACTGCGGACGGCGGCCTGGCCGGCGCCGCCGTCATCGTCGATCCCGGCACGCCGGGACCGCTGTGGGCCTATGCCGCGGCGGCTGATACGCTGCCTGTCGGCGCCTGGCGGCTGGCCGAGCCCCCGGCGCCGGCCGACGCCACCCGCGCCGCCCTGGCCTGGGCGCTCGCCGGCTACCGCTTCACCCGCTACAAGGCGCCCGCGGGTGGACTGGGCAAGGAGGTGGCGGCCGCCACGCTGGTCTGGCCCGAGGGCGCCGACCGCGGACTGGTCACGGCCACCGCCGAGGCGACGTTCCTCGCCCGCGATCTGATCAACACGCCGGCTGGCGACCTCGGCCCGGCCGAGCTGGCGGCTGCGGCCCGATCGCTGGCCGGCCGCTTCGGCGCGAGCTGCAGCGTCATCGAGGGCGATGCGCTGCTGGCCGCCAGCTATCCCGCCGTCCATGCCGTGGGGCGCGCCAGCGCCAAGCCGCCGCAGCTGATCGACCTGCGCTGGGGCCGCGACGGCGACCCGCTGGTGACCCTGGTCGGCAAGGGCGTGTGCTTCGATTCCGGCGGCCTCGACCTCAAGCCGTCGGCCGGCATGAAGATGATGAAGAAGGACATGGGCGGGGCGGCGACCGTCCTGGCCCTGGCCTCGCTGGTGATGGCCCAGGGCCTGCGGGTGCGTCTGCGCGTGCTGGTGCCCGCGGTCGAGAACATGGTCGCGGGCAATGCCTTCCATCCGCTTGATGTGCTGGCCACGCGCAAGGGCAAGACCGTCGAGGTCGGCAACACCGACGCCGAAGGCCGCCTGATCCTGTGCGACGCCCTGGCCGAGGCCGACGCCGAGGCGCCGGCGCTGCTGATCGACTGCGCGACCCTGACCGGCGCCGCCCGGGTCGCCCTCGGGCCGGAGCTGCCGGTGATGTATGCGCGTCAGGACGACCTGGCCGACGAGCTGCTGCGGCTGGGCATGGCGGCCGGCGATCCCCTGTGGCGGCTGCCACTGTGGCCGGGCTACCGCCGGATGCTCGACAGCAAGGTTGCCGACATCTCGTCGACCGGCGACGCGCCGATGGCGGGCTCGATCACGGCGGCCCTGTTCCTGGCCGAGTTCGTCAAACCCGCCACGCCCTGGATCCATGTCGACATGTATGCCTGGAACGCGCGCAGCCGGCCGGGCCGGCCCGAGGGCGGCGAGCCCCAGGCGCTACGCGCGCTGGCGGCCCTGATCGCGGCGAGGGCCAAGGCTTAGAGCGGCATGGCGCGCAGCTTGGTCATCTTACCGATCGGAATCTCGTGCAGCGACGGCGCGGCGACCAACTTCGTGATTGCCTCGAGAAAGGCATTGTGGCCGTAGGCGCTTATGAAACCGTGGAGTGTCTTCGCGAACACCGGGGCTGTGCAGTTGTCGAACATGACGTTCACGCTGCCGCCCGCCGCTCCATCGTTGCCTCGAACTCCATGGCACGCTTGACCGAGGCACGGGGCACGCTATAGGCGCCTGCCGCGCGGTCTATCCCTTCGAGCTTGCCCGCCGCCGCCAGGACCGATGTCGGGACGCTGGTCTCGGCATCGATCGGCTGACCGAACGACCGGGCCGGGTCGACCACGATGTGCCCCTTCTTGCCCAGCGGCCACCACAGCGTCGGGGCGCCGCTACCGTCGAAGTCGACCGTCTTCAGCAGCGGCTCGATGACCTGACGGAACTCATATTGGCGCCGGAACAGATTCAGCAGCGTCTCGCGGCGTTCGCCCAGCTCGTCGGTTTCGACGACGCGCAGGAAGATGTCGAGCCCGTCGGTGCGGAAGCGGTCGGTCGACAAGGGGTGGTCGTCCCCGGTGACCTCGCGCGCCAGCTGGATTGCAGCGCGCACCCGCCGCGGCGACACGCCTTCCTTGATGAACCGAGCGGCGACCCGCGCATCCATGAGGTCGCGAAATCCCAGATAGACGCGCCCGTCCTGCAGGTCGACCTGGGGCGCCCACAGCCGCTCGTAGCTGCGCGCGCCGATCCGGTGTCCGCGCAGCCAGCGGACCAGCTTGGCGCGCGGGACTTCGATCAGCCGGCCGGCTTCCGCAGCGGTGTAGAGGCCCAGGCCGACCAGATTGTCCATGCATGCCTCCAGCGCTTGCATAGATTCATCGGGATCGGGCGCTGTCAAGGCGACCATCGGAGCATGGGCCGCCCCCCGCACCCGCAGATGCATACACGAAGCGTCAACTTCCCGGTGTCACCATCATGGCGTGCGGAATTCCCGCAACGGGGTGAAAGCCGAGCCATGACCACCGGGGATGTCCTGAATGTGTGGCGCCGCGCCACCGTTGAAGGCGTGCGGCGCGAGAGCCCGGACCTGTCGGCGCGCCAGATGGCGCTGCTGCTGACGGTCTATCTCACGCCGCAACCGCACACGGTGCGCGGCTTGGCGGCGACCATGAACGTCTCCAAGCCGGTGATCAGCCGCGCGCTCGACCGGCTGGGCCGGCTGGGCCTGGTGCGCCGCAAGATCGACGCCAACGACCGTCGCAATGTCCTGGTCCAGCGCACGGTCAAGGGGTCGGTCTACTTGTCGGAGTTCGGCGAGATCGTCCGCCAGGCGCTCGACGAGCTGCCCCCGGCGGCCCTTGAGCAGGTGGCTTGAGGCGTCAGTATCGACGGTCTCGGTCGACCGGGTGCAGCGGCGGCAGACCGGCGCGGAAGCGCCTGATTTCCGCGGCGACCGATTGGGCGGCGGAGCGCGGGTCGCTGTAGGCGGCAACGTGGGGCGTCATGGTGACGCGCGGGTGACGCCAATAGGGATGGTCGGCCGGCAGCGGCTCGGCCGGGAACACGTCCAGCACCGCATGACCGAGATGGCCGCTGTCGAGCGCGGCCAGCAGGTCGGCATCGACCACATGGCCGCCGCGCGCGACATTGACCAGGCTGGCGCCGGCCGGGAGCTGGGCCAGGATCCGGGCGTTGACGATGCCGCGGGTCTCCGCCGTCAGCGGCAGCAGCAGGATCAGGATCTCGGTGCGCGCCAGGAACGCCGGCAGACCCTCGGCACCGGCATGGCAGACGATGCCGGGGATCGACTTCGGCGCGCGGCTCCAGCCCGCGACGTCGAAGCCGTGCTCGGCCAGCCGGCGCGCGGTGGCGGCGCCAAGCTCGCCGAGCCCCATCACCCCGACCCGCCGCTCGCGGGCGAAGGGCTGATCGAGCTGGACCCAGCGACCGGCCGCCTGCTGTGCCCGGTATTCGGGCAGCCGCCGATGCAGCGCCAGCACATGGGTCAGCACCGTCTCGACCATGGCCGCGGTCATGCCGGGATCGACCAAGCGGGTGAGCAGGGCCGGCGGCAGCGTCGGATCGGCCAGCAGGCCGTCGACTCCGGCCCACAGGCTGCACATCAGGCGCAGGCCGGGCAGGCCCGCCAGCGAGCCGGGTGGCGGCTTGGCGATCAGCGCGATGTCGATATCGGCGGGATCCCCGCGGTCGGGATGGACCCGGAAGGTCTCGTCGGGCAGGGCGGCGGCCAGGTGCGGCAGCCAGTCGTCGGGCGCTTCGGTGAGGGCGGCGAACAGGATGGCCATGTCCCCTGGTGCCCCGCCGATGCAGTGCCGTCAAGGCTCGTTGAGCCTACGCCTGCGGCGCGATCGAGGGTATGGTCGGCGGCACGGGGCTAGGCGGGGCAAGGGTTGCCGTGGCGATAGGATCCATCAACGTGCTGAAGGCGCCGGCGCAGCCGGCCGAGCGGCGGTCGGTCGAGCAATTGGTCGCCGAGGCGCTGGCCCATCACGAGGCCGGGCGGATCGACCAGGCCGAGCGCGGCTATCTGGCCGCCCAGGCGGCCGACCCCGATCACGCCGACCCGCCTCATTTCCTGGGCGTGATCGCCCATCAGCGTGGCGACCATGCCCGGGCGGTCCAGTTGATGCGCCTGGCCATCGAGCGCAACCCGGCGGTCGCCTCCTATCACAACAATATCGGCGAAGCGCTGCGCGCCCTGGGGCGCATGACCGAGGCCGGCATCGCCTACAGCGAGGCGCTGCGGCTGGCCCCGGATTATCCGCTGGCCCATCTCAACCTGGGGATCCTGCTGCACGATATCGGGCTCCATACGCTCGCGATCGAGCATCTGCAGAAGTCGTTGAAGGTGCAGCCCGACGCCCGGGTGCACACCCGGATGGCCCTGTGCCTGCGCAGCGTAGGGCGGCTGGAAGACGCCCTGGCGGCGTGCAGCCAGGCCCTGGCGCTGCTGCCCAACGACGCCGAGGCCCACAACAATCGCGGCGTCATCCTGCGCGAGCTGGACCGCATGGACGAGGCGCGGGCCGCTCTGGAGCGCGCCCTCGAGATCGATCCCACCTACGTGATCGCGTACAACAATCTGGGCCTGGTGCTGCAGGACACCGGCCAGCTCGACGCCGCGATCGAGCGCTACGACCAGGCGATCCGGCTCAAGCCCGACTATGTCGACGCCCACTGGAACCAGTCGCTGGGCCTGCTGCTCAGCGGCAACCTCAAGCGCGGCTGGGACAAGTACGAGTGGCGCTGGCACCGGCCCGAGGTCAAGCCGCCCGACATCAACGTGCCGGAATGGGAGGGCGACGATCCCAAGGGCAAGACCATCCTGGTCTATCCCGAGCAGGGGTTTGGCGACACCATCCAGTTCGTGCGCTACGTGCCGCTGCTGCGTGATCGCGGCGCCCGCGTGCTGGTCGGCTGCCAGGTGCCGCTGGTGCCGCTGATCGAGAGCCTGGACGGCTATGCCGAGATCGTTCCGGAAGGGGCGGCGCTGCCGCCGACCCACAAATACATCTCGATGCTCAGCCTGCCGCGGCGGTTCCAGACCCGGCTCGACAGCGTCCCGGCCGACGTCCCCTATCTGGCGGCGCCGCCCGACCGCGTGGCCCAGTGGGCCGAGCGCCTGGCCGCCGTGCCGCGCCCGCGCGTGGCCATCGCGTGGTCCGGCAATCCCAGCCATCCCAACGACCGCACGCGCTCGATCTCGGCCGTGCAGTTCGCCCGGCTGTTGACGGTGCGCGGGATCGGCTGGGTCAGCGTCCAGAAGACCCGCGATCCCCGCGAGATCGAGCTCTTGGCGCCACTGGGCACGGTGTATGACGCCGCGCCCGGCTTGGGTGACTTCGCGGACACGGCGGCGGTGGTCGCCAATTGCGACCTGGTGCTGACCGTCGACACCTCGGTCGCTCATGTCGCCGGCGCCATGGCGCTGCCGGTCTGGTCGCTGCTGGCCTTCGCCAACGATTGGCGCTGGATGCGCGACCGGCCCGACACGCCGTGGTATCCGACCATGCGCCTCATCCGACAGCCGAAGACGGGCGACTGGGACAGCGTCTTCGACCGTGTGATCGGCGGCCTCAAGCGCCTGGCCAAGACCAAGACGGTCCCGGAGAAGCTATAGGGCCGAGCCTGATGTCCGCGCTGTCCATGACATAGGGCAGGTGCCGGAAGTCCCGGATGCGGACCACGCGGCCATCGGCGAAGCTCACGCGGGATCGACGGCGACCGGCTCCAGCCCCAGCGCCGCGGCCAGCAGGGCCTGGGTGTAGGCGTGGCGGGGGGCAGCGAAGATCCGCTCCGCCGGGCCCTGCTCGACCACCTTGCCGCGGCGCATGACCACCACTTCGTGGCTCAGCGCGCGGACCACGGCCAGATCGTGGCTGATGAACAGGTAGGCCAGCTGGTAGCGGGCCTGCAGATCGCGCAGCAGGGCCACGATCTGGGTCTGCACGGTGCGGTCGAGCGCCGAGGTCGGCTCGTCCAGGATCACCAGGCGCGGCCGCAGCACCAGGGCCCGGGCGATGGCGATGCGCTGGCGCTGGCCGCCGGAGAACTCGTGCGGGTAGCGGTCGCGGACCTCGGGATCGAGACCGACATCGGCCAGCGCCCGGTCGATCAGGGCCGCGCGCTCGGCGACGGTGCCGCCCAGGCCGTGCACGCCCAGGCCTTCGCCGATGATTTGTCCGACCGACAGACGCGGCGACAGGCTGCCGAAGGGATCCTGGAACACGATCTGCATTTCACGGCGCAGGCCCCGCAGCTCGGCGCGCGGCATCCCCTGCAGCTCGCGGTTGCGGAACTTGATCGAACCCTGCGACGCCTCCAGGCGCAGCAGCGCGAAGCCGAGCGTGGTCTTGCCCGAGCCGCTTTCGCCGACGATGCCGACGGTCTGGCCCTGGCGCAGCGTCAGGCTGACGTCATCGACCGCCTTGGTGTGGCCGACGGTGCGGCGGAACAGGCCCTGGCGGATCGGGAACCAGATGCGGACGCCGCGGGCCTCCAGCACCAGCGGCGCGCCCGGCGGCACCGGCTCGGGCGCGCCGGTCGGCTCCGATCCGATCAGGGTGCGGGTGTAGGCGTGGCGGGGCGCCTGGAACAGCTGCCCGGTCGGGCCGGCCTCGACGATCTCGCCCTGGGTCATCACCACGACGCGATCGGCGACCTTGCGGACGATGTTGAGGTCGTGGGTGATCAGCAACAGCGCCATGCCGTACTGCACCTGCAGGTGCTTCAGCAGCGCCAGGATCTGCGCCTGGATGGTGACGTCGAGGGCGGTCGTCGGCTCGTCGGCGATCAGCAGATCGGGGTCGGCCGCCAGCGCCATGGCGATCATCACCCGCTGGCGCTGGCCCCCGGACAGCTGGTGCGGATAGCTGTCGAGCCGGCGCTGCGGCTCGTCGATGCCGACCAGCTCCAGCAGCTCGACGGTCCGCCGGCGCGCCTGGGCCGGCGTCGCGGCATGGCGCAGCGCCAGCCGCTCGCCGATTTGCTTGGCCACCGTGTGCAGCGGGTTGAGCGCGGTCATCGGCTCCTGGAACACGATGCCGGCGCGGGTGCCGCGCAGCTCGCGCAGCAGCGCGGGCGGGGCCCCGACCAGCTCGGTGCCGGCAAACCGGATGCTGCCGATGGGACCGCGCGCCGCGGGCGGCAGCAGTTGCAGGATCGACAGCGCCGTGACCGACTTGCCCGATCCGCTTTCGCCAACCATGGCCAGGGTCTCGCCCTTGGCCAGGTCGAAGGAGATGCCGCGCAGCGCCGGAGTCGCCCGGCCGTCGCTGTCGAAGCTGACCGTGAGGTCGCGGACCTGCAGCAGCGGCTCGCTCACCGGAGCGTCCGCCGCGGGTCGAAGGCGTCGCGCACGGCCTCGCCGATGAAGATCAGCAGGCTCATCATCACCGCCAGGGTCAGGAAGGCGGTGATGCCCAGCCACGGCGCCTGCAGGTTGTTCTTGCCCTGGGCCAGCATCTCGCCCAGCGACGGCGAGCCCGGCGGCAGGCCGAAGCCCAGGAAGTCCAGGCTGGTCAGCGTCGTGATCGAGCCGTTCAGGATGAAGGGCAGGAAGGTGAGCGTCGCGACCATGGCGTTGGGCAGGACATGGCGCCGGATGATCGTCAGGTTGCCGACGCCCAGGCCGCGCGCCGCCTTGACATAGTCGAAGTTGCGGGCGCGCAGGAACTCGGCGCGCACCAGCCCGACCAGCGACATCCAGCTGAACAGCAGCATCAAGCCCAGCAGCCACCAGAACGTCGGCTCGACGATGGCGGCCAGGATGATCAGCAGGTACAGGACCGGCAGGCCCGACCAGATCTCGATGAAGCGCTGGAACAAAAGGTCGACCAGGCCACCGAAATAGCCCTGGACGGCGCCGGCGGCGATGCCGATGGCCGAGCTCGAGAGGGTCAGCGCCAGGCCGAACAGGATCGAGATGCGCAGGCCATAGACCAGGCGGGCCAGGACGTCGCGGCCCTGGTCGTCGGTGCCCAGCCAGTCCACCGCCGACGGGGGCGATGGCGCCGGCACGGTCAGCGAGGTGTTGATGGTGTCGTAGCTGAACGCCACCAGCGGCCAGACCATCCAGCCTTTCTCGCCGATCAGCTTTTGCACCTCGGGGTCGCGGTAGTCGGCCTCGGTCGGGAACACGCCGCCGAAGGTGGTCTCGGGATATGTGGCCAGGACCGGTACGTAGAAGGCGCCGTCATAGCGCACCAGCAGCGGCCGGTCGTTGCACAGGAACTCAGCGCACAGGCTGACGCCGAACAGGGCCAGGAACAGCCACAGGGACCAGAAGCCGCGCCGGTTGGCCCGGAAGGCCCGCAGCTGCCGGCGCGCCAGCGGCGTCAGGCGCAGGCCCAGGACGCGCGGGACCCGAGGCTTAAGCGCCGCGACGCTCAAAATCGATCCTCGGGTCGACCACCATGTAGGTGAGGTCGCCGACCAGGTTGAGCACCAGCCCCAGCAGGGTGAACACGTAGAGGGTCCCGAACATCACCGGATAATCGCGGTTGATCGCGGCCTCGAAGCCCAGCAGGCCCAGGCCGTCCAGGGAGAAGATCACCTCGATCAGCAGCGCGCTGGTGAACAGGATGCCGATCAGCGCCGCCGGGAAGCTTGCCACCACCAGCAGCATGGCGTTGCGGAAGACATGGCCGTAGAGCACCCGGCTCTCGGTCAGGCCCTTGGCCCGCGCGGTCATGACATAGAGCTTGTTGACCTCCTCCAGGAACGAGTTCTTGGTCAGGAAGGTCAGGCTGGCGAAGCTGCCGACCACCAGCGCCGCGATCGGCAGCACCAGATGCCAGAAATAGTCCAGGACCTTGGCGACCAGGCCGAGGTTGGACCAGTTTTCCGAGACCAGGCCGCGCAGCGGGAACCAGTGGAGGAAGCTGCCGCCGGCGAACAGCACGATCAGCAGCACCGCGAACAGGAAGCTGGGCACGGCATAGCCGACGATCACGACCGCGCTGGTCCACAGGTCGAACCGGCTGCCGTCGCGCACGGCCTTGGCGATGCCGAGCGGGATCGAGATCGCATAGGACAGCAGCGTCGTCCACAGGCCCAGGCTGATCGATACCGGCAGCTTGCTCATCACCAGGTCGACCACGGTGCGATCCTGGTAGAACGACTTGCCGAAGTCGAACGCCAGGTAATTCCGCATCATGTCGACGAAGCGCGCGATCGGCGGCTTGTCGAAGCCATACAGTTTCTTGATCTGTTCGATCAGCTCGGGCGGCAGGCCTCGGGTCGCTCGGTAGCTGGAGCCCGAGGCGGTCGGCGCCGCCGGCCCGCTCTCGCCGCCGCCGCCGGCGATGCGCCCGGTGGCGCTGCCGGCCTGGCCCTTAATCTGGGCGATCGTGCGCTCGACCGGTCCGCCGGGTGCCGCCTGCACGATGATGAAATTGAGCGCCATGATCCCGAACAGCGTCGGGATCATCAGCAGCAGGCGGCGCGCGATGTAGGCGAGCATCCGGGGCTAGGCGGTCCGGCCGCGGGCCACCCTCACGGCCCCGCCGGGCGGGGGTGCAGGGTCAGGGTCGCGGCCTTGGCCGGATCGAACCACCAATCCTCGAACGCCACGTCGACGGTCGAGGTCAGGTAGGGCGGGAAGCGGTCGGGATGGCCGAACATGTTCCAGTACACCACGTGGTTCGGCGCCCGGTGCCATTGCGGGATCAAGTAGAAGCCCCAGGTCAGCACGCGGTCGAGCGCATGCGCGGCGGTCACCAGCGATGCCTGGTCGGGGGCGTTGATCACCTTCTCGATCAGCCCGTCGATCGCGGCGCTCTTGATCCCCGGCAGGTTTTCGCTGCCGACGGTGTCGGCAGCGCGCGAGCCCCAGTAGTCACGCATTTCGGCGCCCGGCGACAGCGTCTCGAAATACATCTTATCGGTCACATCATAGTCGAAGTTCTCCAGCCGGTGCTGGTACTGGGTCTGGTCGATCGTCCGCACCTTGGCTCTAATGCCCAGCTTGTTCAGGTTCTCTGCGAACGGCAGCACCATTCGCTCGAAGCTGGCTTCGGCGAGCAGGATCTCGAACTCGAACGGCTTGCCGTCCTTGTCGACCAGCCGGTTGTCCTTGACCGTCCAGCCGGCCGCAGCCAGCAGTTTGAAGGCCTGCGCCAGGTTGCCGCGAATGTTGCCGGAGCCGTCCGATTTCGGCGGCTGGTATTCCTTGGTGAAGACCTCGTCCGGGATCTGTCCGCGATAGGGCTCCAGCAGCTTCATCTCCTCGGGGCCGGGCAGGCCCTTCGCTTCCATGTCCGAGTTGGGGAAGTAGCTGCGCGTCCGCGTATAGCTGTTGTAGAACAGCGTCCGGTTCATCCATTCGAAGTCGAAGGCATAGGCCAGCGCCTCGCGCACCCGCCGGTCCTGGAACAGCGGCCGGCGCAGGTTGAAGGCCAGCGCCTGCATCGGCTGCGGCGAATGGTTGGGGATCTCTTCCTTGATCATCTGGCCTGATTTGACCGCCGGGATGTCATAGGCGGTCGCCCAGTTCTTCGACACGTTCTCGGTCTTGATGTCGAACTGGCCCGCCTTGAACGCCTCAAGCCATACGGTCAGGTCGCGGTAGCCATAGTCTTCGCGGATGGTGTCGAAGTTGTTCACACCGCGATTGACCGGCAGATCCTGCGCCCAATAATCCTTGACGCGTTCCAGGGTGATCGACTTGCCGGCATCGACCTTGGTGATCTTGTAGGCGCCATTGCCGAGCGGCGGTTCGAGCGTGGTCTCGTCGAACTTGTGGGTCGCGTAATAGGCCTTGGACAGCACCGGCAAGCTGGCGACCAGCAGCGGCAGCTGCCGCGTGTCGCCCGGCTTGAATGTGAACCGGACCGTGCGCGGGTCGAGGGATTCGGCCTTGTCGACATCGGCGAAGCGCAGGCGGAAGCCGGGATGGCCCAGCGTCATCAAGGTGTTGTAGGTCCACACCACGTCATCGGCGGTAATTGGCGACCCGTCGTGGAAGCGGGCCTTGGGATTGATCTCGAACTCGGCCCAGCTGCGGTCGTCGGGTACCGTGATGCTCTGGGCGATCAGGCCGTAGACGGTCTGCGCCTCGTCCTTGGACTGGACCATCAGGCTGTCGATGGTGCTGAGCACGGCGCCGGCAGGCGTGCCTTTCAGGATGAACGGGTTGAGCGAGTCGAACGGCGCCGGCTCGCCGCGCACGACCATGCCGCCCTTGGGGGCATCAGGCCGCACATAATCGAAATGCTGGAAGTCGGCCGGGTATTTCGGGCTGCCGCGCATCGCCAAGGCCCAAGCCGGGGCCGGCTTGGACTCCGCGGCCTGCCCCATGGCCGGGCACAGCAGCGCTACCGCCAGCGCCACGCCACCCCACGCCCCGATCATCCGCGCCATTGCCCGCCGCCTGCCAGCCATTGCCGGCGGGCATCTTACGGCAATCGGGCGCCCATGCCAGGCGCCCGCGGCAATCGGCGGCTCCGTCAGGCGGCCTTGAGGCTCGGCAGAACCGTATAGGTCGCGGCGGTCTTGGCGGCGATCTCGTCCAGGCTGACACCGGGCGCCAGTTCGATCAGCTGCATGCCCGACGGGTCGATGCTGAACACCGCCAAGTCTGTGATCACCAGATCGACGACGCCGGCGCCGGTCAGCGGCAGACCGCAGCGGTGCAGGATCTTCTTCTCGCCGTCCTTGGCGGTGTGCTCCATCACCACGAC
>CAZEFK010000069.1:31732-32297 GCA_964511405.1 uncultured Comamonadaceae bacterium
TGACCCCAGCCACCAGATCCATGGCGCCGCCCATGCCCTTGACCATCTTGCCCGGGATCATCCAGTTGGCGAGGTCGCCGTTCTCGGCCACCTGCATGGCGCCCAGGATCGACAGGTCGATATGGCCGCCGCGGATCATGCCGAACGACTGGGCGCTGTCGAAGTAGGCCGAATCCGGCAGCTCGGTGATGGTCTGCTTGCCGGCGTTGATCAGGTCGGGATCGGCCTCGCCCTCAAAGGGGAACGGGCCCATGCCCAGCATCCCGTTCTCGCTTTGCAGCTGAACGGTGATGCCCGGCGGGATGAAGTTCGACACCAGGGTCGGGATGCCGATCCCAAGGTTCACATAGAAGCCGTCCTGCAGCTCCTGCGCCGCCCGGCGGGCCATGTCGTCGCGAGTCCAGGGCATGGGGTGCCTCCCTTCGTTCGTCAGGCCGCCGCCCGCGGGCGGGTGGTCAGTTTCTCGATGCGCTTCTCGATCCCGGGCACGTGGACGATGCGTTTGACGAAGATGCCGGGGGTGTGGATGTGGTCGGGGTCGATCTGGCCGGGCTCGACCAGGTGC
>CAZEFK010000070.1:0-32157 GCA_964511405.1 uncultured Comamonadaceae bacterium
CTGTGGCTGGGGCCGGACGAGTGGTTGCTGCTGGCGCCGCTGGACGAAGCGGCCACGCTGCGGGCCGAGCTGGACCGCGCCTTGGCCGGCCTGCCGCATGCCCTGGTCGACATCGGCCATCGTCAGCTCGGGTTCGAGCTGGCCGGGCCGGACGCCGCAACCGTGCTCAGCGCCGGCTGCCCGCTCGACCTGCATCCGGCCGCGTTCCCGGTCGGCATGTGCACCCGGACCGTGCTGGCCAAGGCCGAGATCGTGCTGTGGCGCACCGCCGCCGACAGCTTCCGCCTGGAGGCCTGGCGGTCCTTCGTCCCCTATGTGACCGGCTTCCTCGAGGAGGCCGGGCGCGAGTTCGGACTGTAGCGATGACGCCCATCCAATTCCCGCAACGCTAGGATCCGCCCGGAAAGGCCCTGAGCCATGCCCGCCTGCCCCGCCGATCTTGTCGCCTTCGCCGGCCATTTGGCCGACACCGCGGCTGCGGTCCTGCGCCGCCACTGGCAGGGGCCGTTGGAGATCGAGGTCAAGCCCGACGGCACGCCGGTGACCCAGGTGGACCGCGCGGTCGAGGCCGCGGTCCGGGCCGAGATCGAGCGGGCCTATCCCGGCCACGGCATCCGCGGCGAGGAATTCCCGGCGGTGCGGCCGGAGGCCGACCGGGTCTGGATCATCGATCCCCTGGACGGCACGCGCGAGTTCATCCAGGGGCTGCCGCTGTTCGGTTTCCTGCTGGCCCTAGTGGAGCGTGGACAATTCGTGCTGGGCCTGGCCGACCAGCCGGTGACCGGCGATCGCTGGCTGGGCGCCGACGGCCACGGCACCACCCATGGCGGCCGCCCGGTCCAGGTGCGGCCGTGCGGCGACCTCGCCGCCGCGGTCGCCAGCACGATGGGCTATGATGGCTTCTGCCGGGCGCATCACGACCGGCTGCTGCGCGTGCGCATGGCGGCACGCTCCACGGTGACGGCGGATTCGTTCTACGTGTTCGGCTTGCTGGCGCTGGGCCGGGTCGACCTGATCGCCTCGGCCGGCTTTGCGCTCCACGACTATGCGGCGCTCGACGCCATCGTCCGCAATGCCGGGGGCGCCGTCGTCGACTGGCACGGCCGGCCGCTGGGCCTGGAGTCCGACGGCACCATCCTGGCCGCCGGCGATCCGGCGCTGGTGGCGCCAACCCTGGCCCTGCTGGGCGCGGAGGGACCATGACCGAACGGCCGGCGCCGGCGCCCAGGCTGTCGGTCGGCTTCGTGCTGGCCGACAACTTCACCCTGACCCCGTTCTCGCTGTTCGTCGACCATCTGCGCCTGGCCGCCGACGAGGGCGACTTCAGCCGCCCGATCCGCTGCCGCTGGTCGATCCTGGCGTCCCGGCCGGAGCCGGTGCGCGCCAGCTCCGACGTCACGGTCGGCCGCACGTCGGAGTTCGTCGATCCCCGGCATTTCGATTACATCGTGGTGGTGGGCGGCCTGCTCCATGGCGGCCCGCAGGTCGACGACGTGACGGTCGCCTACCTGCACCGGGCGGCGCGCGCCGGCGTCACCCTGGTCGGCTTGTGCACCGGCAGCTTCGTCCTGGCCCGCGCCGGCCTCATGACCGGCCGGCGCTGCTGCGTCAGCTGGTATCACTATCACGACTTCCTGGCCGAGTTTCCGCACCATCATCCGGTTGCCGACCGGCTGTTCGTGGTCGACGGCGACCGCATCACCTGCGCCGGCGGCGGCGGCGCCTCGGACCTCGCGACCTACTTGATCGAGCGTCATCTGGGCCGGGCGGCGGCACAGAAGAGCCGCCACGTCATGATGTTCGACCGCGAGCGGCCGGGCGACGGCGCCCAGCCCCATCCGCCGCTCGCCGACGGCGTCACCAACGAGCGCGTGCGCCGCGCCCTGCTGCTGATGGAGCAGCACCTGGCCGATCCGCTGCCGATCGCCGATATCGCCCGCCGCGTCGGCGTCTCGCCGCGGCAGCTGGAGCGCCTGTTCCAGACGATCATGGGCCAGCGTCCGGCGGCCTTCTACCGCGCCGTGCGGCTGCGCTACGCCCGCTGGCTGCTGGACACCACCGGCCGCACGGTCACCGACATCGCGCTCGAGGCCGGGTTCGCCGACTGCGCCCATTTCTCGCGTCAGTTCAAGGCGGTCCATGGCGCGACCCCGACCGGCGCCCGCGCCGCCGGCCGGGCCGTGGGGGATGCCGCGGCGCTGGCCAGCCAGCGCCTGTTCGATTGAAGGAGGTTGTGATGCCCGAGCCCGATCTCGCCACGCTGGTCCGCCGCCGACGCCCGGGCCATACCCTGGAAGCGCCGTTCTATAACAGCCCCGCGGTGTTCCAGGCCGATCTCGACGTGATCTTCGGCCGCCACTGGGTCTATGTCGGCCCCGAATGCGAGGTGCCCGAACCGGGCGACTGCCTGGTCGTCGACATCGGCCGCAGCTCGGTGCTGGTCGTGCGCGACGACGATGGGCAGGTGCGGGCCTGGCACAATGTCTGCCGCCACCGCGGCTCGCGCCTGGTGACCGAGCCGCGCGCCTCGGTCGGCAATCTCACCTGCCGCTATCACGCCTGGACCTACGGGCTGGATGGCCGGCTGCTCTATGCCGAGCACATGGGCGCGGACTTCGACCGCAGCTGCCACGGCCTGAAGCCGGTGCATCTGCGCAATGTCGCGGGCCTGCTGCATGTCTGCCTGGCCAACCAGCCGCCGACCGACATCGACGACCTGGCCGCCGCCATGGCGCCGTACCTGGCGCCCCACGCCGTCGCCGACTGCAAGGTCGCCCATGAGACCGACCTGGTCGAGCCCGGCAACTGGAAGCTGACCATGGAGAACAACCGCGAGTGCTATCACTGCGCGGGCAACCATCCCGAGCTGACGGCGTCGCTGTTCGAGTACGGCTTCGGCTTCGCGCCCGAGACCCTGGACGACAGCCGGCGCGCCCAGCTCGGCGCCTATGAGGCGATGGTCGAGGAGCGCCACGCCGCCTGGGAGGCGTCGGGCCTGCCGTCGCGGGAGATCGACGAGCTGACCCGGACGACCGGCTTCCGGACCCAGCGGCTGCCGATCGACCGGTCGGGCGAGTCGCAGACGCTCGACACGCAGGCCGCCTCGCGCCGGCTGCTCGGCCGCCTGACCGACCCCAAGCTGGGCGGCCTGTCGTTCTGGACCCAGCCCAATGCCTGGCACCACTTCATGAGCGACCACATCGTGACCTTCTCGGTGCTGCCGCTCGATGCCGAGCGGACGCTGCTTAAGACACGCTGGCTGGTGCACAAGGACGCGGTCGAAGGCGTCGACTACGACGTCGACAACCTGACCCGGGTGTGGATCGCGACCAACAAGCAGGACAGCGACCTGGTCGGCCTCGCCCACTCCGGCGCCGGCGACCCGGCCTACGAACCCGGGCCCTACTCGCCGCACACCGAGGGCCTGGTCGAGAAGTTCACCGCCTGGTACATCGCGCGCATGACCGAGGCCCTGGCATGACCGACGCGGTCGGGCCCGAGCTCGCAGCCGGGGTGCCCGAATGGGACCCCGATACGGACGACATGCTGGTCTGCCGCGACGTCCATGCCGAGACCCATGATGTCAAGACCTTCACCTTCTCGGCCCGCACGCCGCGGCGCTTCCGCTACCTGCCCGGCCAGTTCGTGACCTTCGAGGTGCCGCTGCCCGGCGGCACCATCCAGCGCTGCTACACCATCGCCTCGACGCCGACCCGGCCCTTCCGGGTCTCCTGCACCATCAAGCGGATGCCGGGCGGTCCGGTGTCGACCTGGATGCACGAGCACATGGCGCCCGGGGTCGAGATCCGCGCCCGCCTGCCGCTCGGCGAGTTCACCACCGTCGGCCGGCCGCCGGCGAAATACCTGTTCCTGTCGGGCGGCAGCGGGATCACGCCGCTGATGTCGATGGCGCGCGCCCACCATGACCTGGGGCTCCCGGCCGACATCGTCTTCGTCCACAGCGCGCGCAGCCCGGCCGACATCATCTTCCGCACCGAGCTTGAGCTGATGGCGCACAACATGGCCGGCTTCCGGGTCGTCCATGTCTGCGAGAGCCGCGCGGGCGAGCCCGGCTGGGCCGGCCTCATCGGGCGCCTGTCGCTGCCCATGCTGCGCCTGATCGCCCCGGACCTGCTGGAGCGCGCGGTCTATGCCTGCGGGCCCGCGCCCTACCGGGCCGCGGTGCGGGCCATGCTGGCCGAGGCCGGCCATGACCCCGAGCGCTATGTCGAGGAGAGCTTCAAGTTCGAGGAGCTGGCCGAAGCGGCGCCGCCCGCCGAGCCGGTGTCGGCGGCCGGTCCGGTGTTCCGGGTCGAGTTCACCCGCAGCGGCCGGACCATCGAATGCGACGCCGGCACCCACGTGCTGGACGCCGCGCGCCTGGCCGGGCTGCGGCTGCCGTCGTCCTGCACCAAGGGGCTGTGCGGCACCTGCAAGAGCAAGCTGGTGTCGGGCCAGGTCGACATGAACCACATGGGCGGCATCCGCCAGCGCGAGATCGACCAGGGCCAGATCCTGATCTGCTGCAGCAAGCCGCTGAGCGACCTGGTGATCGACCGGTAATTAGTCTAATTAGCGATCGGCCGGGGCATGGGCCTGGTCGATACGCAGGCAGGCCACCTGCTGGCTATCCAGGTCGGCCACCGGCGGCAGGGCCGCCATGCAGCGCGGCTCGGCCAGCCGGCAGCGCGGGGCGAAGCCGCAGCCTGCCGGCCGCGTCGCCAGGCTGGGCGGCGCGCCGGGGATGGCGTCCAGGCGCCGGCCCCGGTCGGCGCCGGTGACGGTCGACGCGAGCAGGCCTTGGGTGTAGGGGTGGCGCGGGGTGCGGATCACCGCGCGCACCGGCCCGGTCTCGACAACGCGGCCGGCATACATCACCGCGATCCGGTCGGCGATCTCGACCGCCACCGCGATGTCGTGGGTGACGAAGATCATCGACATGCCCAGGTCCTGCTGCAGCCGGCGCAGCAGCAGCAGGATCTGGATCTGGACGGTGGCATCGAGGGCGGTGGTCGGCTCGTCGGCCAGCAGCAGCCGGGGACGGCAGGCGAGCGCCAGGGCGATCATCGCCCGCTGCCGCATGCCGCCGGACAGCTCGTGCGGATAGGCGTCCAGGCGCCGCTCGGGCGACGGGATCTGCACGCGCTCCAGAATGGCCAGGGCACGGGCCCGCGCGGTGGCGCGGTCGACCGGCTCGTGCCGTCGGATCGCCTCGGCGATCTGACGGCCGATGGTGAACACAGGGTCGAAGGCGAGCATCGGCTCCTGGAACACCATCGACGCGATCGCCCCGCGATAGGCGCGCAAGCCTGCCGGATCCAGCGCGGCGACGTCCTGCCCGGCGACCCGGATGGTACCGGTCACCGTCGACCGGCGCGGCGGCAGCAGGCGCAGCAGGGCGCGCAGCGTGACGCTCTTGCCCGAGCCCGACTCGCCCAGCAGGCACAGCACTTCGCCCTGGCCGAGCGTGAGGTCGACGCCGTTCACGGCATGGACGGTCTCGCGGCCGCGGCGGAAGCGGACGGCAAGGTCGCGGACCGCGACCAGCGGCTCTGCCGCCGGCAGGGGACCGCCGTTCATGCCGCCCGCCCCGGATGGGCGGAGCCGGCGTCGTACAGGTGGCAGGCCACCGCATGGCCGTCCGGGCCGGCGGTCAGCGGCGGCTCGACAGCGGCGCATACGGGCTCGGCGAACCGGCAGCGAGTGCGGAACCGGCAGCCCGAGGGTGGATCGATGGGGTTCGGCGGGTCGCCGGCGATCGGCGGCTCCTGGGTCCGGCGATCGGGGTCCATCGACGGGCGCGCCGCCAGCAGCGCCTGGGCGTAGGGATGGCGCGGCCGCGTCCAGATCGCCTGGACCGGTCCGATCTCCACCACCTTGCCGAGATACATGATCATAGCGCGGTCCGACAGGTAATGGACCACGTTCAGGTCGTGGCTGATGAACAGGTAGGTCAGCCCCAGCTCGGCCTTGAGATCGGCCAGCAGGTTCAGGATCTGCGCCTCGACCGACTTGTCCAGCGCCGACACGGCCTCGTCCAGGATCACCAGGCGCGGCTCGAGCGCCAGCGCGCGGGCGATGTTCACCCGCTGGCGCTGGCCGCCCGACAGCTCGTGCGGGTAGCGGCCAGCGAACGCGCCGGGCTCTAGCCCGACCCGGGCCAAGAGGGCGCGGGCGCGCTTCCGCGCGACCGCCGGCCGGACACCGTGCACGGTCGGTCCGAAGGCGATGCTGTCCTCGATCTGCAGCCGAGGGTTGAGCGACGCGAAACTGTCCTGGAACACCATCTGGGCCTGGCGGCGCAGGTCGCGCAGGGCGAGGCCGCCCGGGCTGCCGACGGTCTCGCCGTCGAACACGGTCTCGCCGCGGTCGGGCGGGATCAGCCGGATGAGCAAGCGGGCGGTCGTGGATTTGCCGCAGCCCGACTCGCCGACCACGCCCAGGGTCTCGCCCTTGGCCAGGTCGAAGCTGACGCCGTCGACCGCCTGCACGGTCGCCGTGCGCCGGTTCAGCAGCCCGCCGCGCACCGGGAAATGCTTGGCCAGGTCGCGGACCATCAGCAAAGGCTGGGCGGGGCCGCCCCGGTCGGCCGGGCCGGCCGCCACACCGGTCATTGGCGCACATCCATCGCGGCCCGAATGCCGTCGCTGATCAGGTTTAGCGAGATCGAGGTAAGGAAGATCATCACGCCCGGCAGCGCCGCGACCGCCGGGTTGACATAGATGGCGGTGCGCAGGGTGTTCAGCATCAGGCCCCACTCGGCCTCCGGCGGCTTGGTGCCGAGGCCCAGGAAGGACAGGCCGGCGGCCAGGATCATCGACACGCTGATCAGGCTGGAGGCATAGACGAACACCGGCCCCAGCACATTGCCCAGCACGTGGACGCGGATGATGGTGAGCGCACCCGCCCCCGAGGCGCGGGCGGCGTCGACGAAGTCGAGGCCGCGCACCTGGGTGGTCACGCTCTCGGCCACGCGGGTGATCGGCGCGATGAACACCAGGGTCAGCGACACCACCGAGTTCAGGATGCCGGCGCCCAGGGCGCCCGAGATGGCGACCGCCAGCAGCACCGACGGAAAGGCGTAGAACACGTCGATCACCCGCATGACCGCCATGTTGACGGCGCCGCCGGCATAGCCTGCGACCACGCCCAGGGTGGAGCCGATTAGGAACGCCAGCACGACCGGCGTCAGCCCGACGAACAGCGACAGCCGGCCGCCCCAGATCAGGCGCGAGAGCATGTCGCGGCCGAGCTCGTCGGCGCCCAGCGGGAAACCCGCCGTGCCGATCGGCTTCAGGCGGCGCAGCATCATCGCCTTGTTCGGGTCCTGGGGTGCCAGCCAAGGCGCCAGCAGAGCCGTCGCGACGATCGCCAGGAATAGGACCAGGCAGGCCATGGCGACGGGATCCCGCGCCAGCCGTCCCAGCACGCTGCGCCAATAGCCGCCGCGGCTGCCGGCCGGGGCTGCGGCGATCGGGGCGAGGGCGAGGTCGGCCATGGCGTCAGCCTCGCTTGACGCGCGGGTCGAGCGCGGTCTGCATCAGGTCGACGATCAGGTTGAGCGCGACGAACAGCAGGGCCAGCACCAGGATCGTGCCCTGCAGCAACGGGATGTCGCGCTGGAAGATCGCGCCGTTCAACAGGAAGCCGGTGCCCGGCCACGAGAACACGGTCTCGATCAGGATCGAGCCACCCAGCAGGTAGCCCAGCTGCAGGCCCATCACCGCCAGCGTGGTGGCGGCCGCGTTCTTGGCGACGTGGCCGAACACGCCGACTTCCCCCAGGCCCTTGGCGCGCAACGCGTCGACGAACTCGTGGGACAGGATGTCGGCGACGAGCGCGCGTACCGTGCGCGCGACCACCCCCATCGGGATCACCGCCATGGTCAGCGCCGGCAGGATCATGAAACGCAGATGCGCCCAATCCCATGCCCAGTCGGTGCTGCCACCCGGCCCGGCGCCGATCGCCGGCAGCAGATTGCCCTCGACCGAGAACAGGATGACCAGCACCATACCCAGCCAGTAGTGGGGTACGCTGACCCCGACCACCGAGAGGATCGTCGCGACCCGGTCCGGCAGCGAGCCGCGCAGATAGCCCGCCACCCCGCCCAGCAGGCAGCCCAGCGTGAAGCCGATCAACGTGGCGACCGCGGCCAGCCGCACGCTGTTGCCGAGCGCCGAGGCCACCTCGGCCGCGACCGAGCGGCCGGTCGCGATCGACCGGCCGAGATCGCCCTGGACCGCGCGCAGCGCCCACAACCCGAACTGCACCGGGATCGGCCGGTCCATGCCGTATTGCCGGCGCAGTTGCTCGACCGTCTCGGCCGGCGCATCGGCCGGCACCACCGCGCTCAACGGGTCGCCCGGCGCCAGATGCACCAGCATGAAGCACACGAAGCTCACCCCGAGGGCGATCGGAATCGCGTAGAGCACGCGCTTCAGCAGGTAGATCATCATGCGCCGATCACTTCATCTCCACCGGCGAGAAGTCCTGGAACCAGTTCTGCGCCTGGACGAAGCCATGGACCCTGGGGCTCAGCGCCCGCGGGTTCACGTCATGGGTGATCATCAGGAAGATCGCATCGTCGACGAACTTCTGGTGGATCTGCTGCAGCACGGCGGTCTGCTGGGCCGGCTCGAAGGTGGCGCGCGCCTTGGCGAACAGCGCGTCCATCCCGGGGTCGCTGTAATAGCCCCAGTTGGTGCCGCCGGGCGGCTGCTGATCGGTCTGCAGGTGGCGGATGAAGGCGGTGAACGGATCCTGGATGAAGTAGGAGTAGTTGAGGCCGGTGGCGCCGCGCGCCGACGGATCCTTGGCGCCGGCCCGCCAGATGTTGATCAGCGTGTTCCACTCGACGACCTCGAAATCGATCACGATCCCGATCTCGGCCAGGTTCTGCTGGACGAACTCGTTCATCGGCAGCGGCTGCATCTGGCCCGAGCCCGAGGCCGAGATCAGGATCTTGGTCTTGAGCGGCTTGTCCTTGGAGTAGCCGGCCTCGGCCATCAGCTTGCGCGCCTCGGCCAGGTCGGTGGCTAGCTTGAAGCTGGGATGGCCGAACCAGGCGCTGCCCGGCGGCACGAAACCCTCGGCCGGGATCATCAGGCCGCCCAGCAGCTCCTTCAGGCCGGCGCGGTCGATCGCCAGGTTGGCGGCCTTGCGGACGCGGACGTCGCGCCAGGGCGAGCCCTCGGCGAAGCTCAGATGCCAGGTCCAATTGTGCGGATAGGCGTTGGTGACGATCTGGAAGCCGGCCGCCTTCAGCGACGGCACGGCGTCAGGCGGCGGCGCCTCGATCCAGTCGACCTGGCCGGCGCGCAGGGCGGCGACCCGGGCATTGGCCTCGGGCAGCGGCACGAACACCAGCTTGTCGGTTTTCGGCACCCGCGCCTTGTCCCAGTAGTCGGGGTTGCGGGCCAGCTCCAGCCGTTCGCGCGGCACCACGCCGACCATCTTCCACGGGCCCGTGCCCGAGGCCGCCAGCGCGACCTTGTCCCAGCTGCGGCCCTGCTTCTCCCAGTTGGCCGGGCTGGACATCGGGATCCAGGCGATCTGGAACGGCAGGAAGGCATCGGGCGACTTGGTGGTGATCTCGACCGTGTAGGGATCGACCACCCGGTAGCCGGAGACCGACGGGATGCGGCTGCGACCTTGGGCCGACTGCTTGGGATCGAACTGCGGCGCGTCGGTCTTGAGCAGCTTGTCGAAGTTCCAGACCACGGCATCGGCGGTGAAGTCCGAGCCGTCGTGGAATTTGACGCCGTGGCGCAGGGTCAGGGTCCATTTGGCCTTGTCGGCCGGGTCGACGGCCCAGGCGGTAGCCAGCCCCGGCACCAACCCCGACGGCTTGTCGGCGCTCGACAGGTCCCAATTGATCAGGGCGTCGTAGATCGTGAAGCCGGTGGTCCGCATGCCCTCGCCGCCCTGGTCGGCCTGGCCGGTGGTCAGCGGGATGTCCGAGGCGGTCATGCCGATCCGCAGCATGGTCTCGGCCGCGGCTGTCCACGGCGCCGCGACCGACGCTGCCAGGGCGAGGCCGGCCGCCAGCGCCAGAGCGCCGGGAATGCGCAGAAAACTCATCAACGGGTCTCCGGGC
Source organism: uncultured Comamonadaceae bacterium (assembly GCA_964511405.1). Classification (GTDB taxonomy): domain Bacteria; phylum Pseudomonadota; class Alphaproteobacteria; order Elsterales; family Elsteraceae; genus CAZEFK01. The sequence continues at coordinate 10,097 of CAZEFK010000070.1, forward strand.
AGAGGATGTCTCAATCGAAGCCGAGGGTGGTCAGATCCTGGAACCAGTGCTGCGCCTGGACGAACGACTTGACCTTGGGCGAGAGGGCGTGGGGGTTGCTGTCATGGACCACCCACACCAGCGGCGCATCGTCGGTGATCAGGGCGTTGGCCTGCGCGAGCAGGGCATCTTGCCGGGCCGGATCGAAGGTGCGGCGGGCCTCGTCGAACAGCCGGTCGACCTCGGGGTTGGCGTAGCCGCTCCAATTGACCCCGACCGGTGCCACCTGGCGACTGTCGAAGAAGCGCACCAGCGCCAGCACCGGATCCGAGGTCACATAGGCGATGTTGTTGGCGGTCAAGCCCTGGTTCATCGGGTCGGCGGCGCCCTTGCGCCAATGGGTGTAGAGCGTCTCGAGCTCGACCACCTTGAACTCGACCTTGATGCCGACCTCGGCGAAGTTCTGCTGGATGAATTCGTTCATCGGCAGCGACAGCATCTGGCCCGAGCCGCCTTGCGCGATCACGAAGGTGGTGGTGAGCGGCTTGTCCTTGCTGTATCCCGCCTCCGCCAGCAGGCGCCGGGCCTCGGCCGGGTCGTAGCGGATGTCGAAGCCCGCCTTGCCGAACCAGGGGCTGCTGGGGTCGACCTGGCCCTTGGCGGGCTTGGCCAGGCCGTTCAGCAGCTGGACCAGGCCGTCGCGGTCGACCGCCAGGTTGGCGGCGCGGCGCAGCCGGACGTCGCGCCAGGGCGAGCCCGGCACCAGGCTCAGATGATAGTTCCACACATGGGGGGTGGCGTTGGTGACGATGCGCATGCCGGCTGCCTTCAGCGCCGGCACGGCGTCGGGCGACGGCGTCTCGATCAGGTCGACCTGGCCGGCCAGCAGCGCATTGGTGCGGGCGGCGTCCTCGGGGATCGTGATCAGGGTGAGCTTGTCAGCCCTGGCCCGGCGCTTGGGATCCCAGTACCCCTCGTTGCGCACCAACTCGGCGCGCTCCCGCGGCACCAGGCGGCCGAGTTTGAACGGCCCCGTGCCCGACGGGCTGAACGCCACCTTGTCCCAGTCATGGCCGAGGGTCTGCCACTGCGCCGGGCTCGAGATCAGGAACCACAGCAGCTGATAGGGGAAGAAGGCGTCGACCTCCTTGGTCGTGACCGCGACGGTGGCGGCGTCGAGCTTGCGCCAGCTGGCGACCGAGGGCAGGCGCGGCTTCACCTGGGCGCTCTGGCGCGGATCGAACTGGGGCGATTGCGGGTTCAGCACCTTCTCGAAGTTCCACAGCACTGCATCGGCATCGAAGGCCGAGCCGTCATGGAACTTGACCCCCTGGCGCAGGGTCAGGATCCAGGTCTTCGGGTCGGCCGGATCGGGCTTCCAATCGGTCGCCAGTCCCGGCACCAGCCTGCCCGGCCGCTCGGCGCTGCTCATGTCCCAGGCGATCAGCGGGTCGTAGAGCGTGAAGCCGGTGAATTGATAGGCACCGGCACCGCGGTCGGGCTGGCCGGTGGTCAGCGGAATGTCGGCCATCGAGATGCCATAGCGCACCTCGTCGGCGCGCCCGGACGCAGCCAGGCTCACCACCACCGCCGCCACGCCCATCGCGCAGATCGCCGCCCGCATGTCGCCACCTCCAGTTGACCCCGGGTCGTGAAGCAAGCGGCGGGCCATCCGGGCGGGCGGGCAGGACCGCCGCTCGATCGCCGGCGGCCGCGTCGCGCTCGCGAATTTCCGCAGATGCCTGGATCACCGGGCATTATCAGCCGCTTGGCCGATCCTGCTCGTCATCCCCGCGAAGGCGGCGATCCAGCCGTGGTGGCAAGCTCGACATCGTCCCTCTTGATATCTGCGTCGGGGCGGAGGGGGGAATCACGGCGATTCCATCTCTTGCGTCTCCCGCTCTAAGCGCCGCTCTTTACTTGCCCGCCGACTGCAGCGCTGCGTCGAGCAGCTTGGCGAACTGCTCATAGGGCATCTCGCCGGCATGGCGCTGGCCGTTGATGATGAAGGTCGGGGTTTCGTCGACCCCGAAGTCCTTGGTGGCCTGCAGCTCGCTCTGCAGCACCGCGGTCTCGATCGCCTTGTCGGCCAGGCAGGCGTCGATGCGGTCGCGGCCCAGCCCGCCGACCCGCACCGCCTTGGCCAGCCCGTCCACCGGGTCCGACTGCGCGATCCAGGTCCGCTGGCTGCGGAACAGGGTCTCGACGAACCCGCCATAGGCGGCGGTCCCGCCGCAGCGGGCCACGACCGCGGCGGTCACGGCCACCCGGTCGAGCGGGAAATCGCGGAACACCCAGCGCACCTTGCCGGTGTCGATGTAGATGCGCTTGACCTTGTCGAAGCTGTCGGCGAGGAACGCGGCGCAGTGCGGGCAGGTGAAGGACGCATATTCGATGACGGTCACCGGCGCCTCGGCGCGGCCCAGCGGCACGTCCGCCATCACGGGCGGCGGCGTGTCGGCGCGGGCCGGGGCGGCGCCGGCGGCGATGGCCAGGCAGGCCGCGACCAGCAGGCCGGCCCTCGTCGGCGCACGGGGCGTCGGCGCACGGGGCGTCGGCGCACGGGGCGTCGGCGCACGGGGCGTCAGCGCATGGGGGGATGCGCGCATCTCGGTCTCCACTCTCGTCATGGTTCGAACCGGTACGCAGCGTCAGGGTCGATGGTTACCTTTTACGCAGTCTTGTCGTGATCCAAAGTACCCGATTCGTTCACAGAAATATTCTCGATAGGATAGTAGAAGATCCTTGCCAGCACCTTACAGATTAAATCGACGTCACCTTGGGTGATCTTTGCCGGGATCGCACCGTTGTCGACCTGAAGTTCTCGCCCGACTGGGCGCGAACCCAAGGATGACGAGGAGAGTGATATGGCGAACAAGCTCGTAACAGGCGCGCTCGCGGCCGCCTTGCTGACCGGCACCGCGGCGCTGGCAATGGCCCAGAGCAGCAGTACGCTGGGCGCGGGCGGCAGCAGCGTCGGGAACGGCTCGTCGAGCACCACCCTCGGCACCGGCGGCAGCGCGGCCGGCTCCGGCAGCGGATCGGGCAGCGCCTCGACGCTGGGCCTGGGCGGTGCCACGGCCGGCAACGGCTCGTCCAGCACGACGCTGGGCACCGGTGGCAGCGCCGCCGGCAGCGGCAGCGGCTCGGGCAGCGCCTCGACCCTGGGTCTGGGTGGGTCCTCGGCCGGCAACGGCTCGTCGGGCACGTCGCTGGGCACCGGCGGCAGCGCCGCGGGCAGCGGATCCGGCTCGTCCGGCGGCTCGTCCTCGACGCTGGGCCTTGGCGGCTCGAGCGCCGGCCATGGCAGCACCGGTTCCTCGATCGGCACCGGCGGCAGCGCGGCCGGGCCGACCGGCGGCGCCGGCATCGGCGAGGACTCGGGCGCTGGCCGTGGCCATTCCATGAACGCGCCCGGTCGCCGGCGACTCAACAACAACCAGCAATGACCGAGCCAGCCATAACCAGGAGCGGGGGACGCCGTGCGCGTCCCCCATCTGCTCGAGGGAAAGGGCGTGTAATGCTCCGTATGATTCCTCTGCCCCTGGCCCTGCTGCTGGCCACGGTCGTCCTGGCCGAGCCGGCAGCCGCGGCCAGCAGCTCGGCGGCTTCGTCCTCATCATCGAGCGGCGGTGGCCGCAGCTCCGCCCAGGCCAACGATGACTCCGGCGGGATCGAGACCGATGAGCGTGGCTGCCGCGTCATTCGCCATCCGGGGACGCCGTCGACCAGCATCCAGGTCGGCCCCAACGGCCAGCTGAGCGGGTCGACCAGCGCCGGCGGCAGCGGCGCCTGGTCCGAGGCCGGCGGCGGCAAGGCGCGGTCGGGCTGCACCGTCGTGGTGCCCGAGGGCAAGCAGTAAGGGAGGCATCCCATGAGACCAGCGTTGATCTTGGCAACGGCCGGCCTGCTGTGCCTGACCGGCGCCGCCGCGGCGCAGGCGCAATCGGCGGGTGCGCTCGGAACCGGCGCCAGCACCGTCGGCCCGAGCGGCAGCAGCGGCACCGTCGGCTCGGGCGGCAGCGCGGCGTCCGGCGGCACCTCGGCCTCGACCCTGGGGCTGGGGGCGCAGTCCACCGGCCCCAGCGGCAGCAGCGCGGCCCTCGGCACCGGCGGCTCGGCCGCCAGCGTGGGTGGGCAGGACAGCAGCCGCAGCCACGTGAACGAAACAGGCAATGGCGGGCTGCACGGCCAGACCCAAGCCCAGGCACACGAGCCGGGCGGCGTCTGGAGCCGGTCGCAGACCCAGACCAAGGTGCAGGGCGACGACCTCAGCAGCCGCACCCGCAGCATGGCCCATCAGCCCGGCGGGCCGCCGGTCAAGTCGACCGCGGAAGGCACGGCGTCGCCGCCGCCATAGGCGTCACCGCCGCGTGAACACGGAAAAGCCTTCGCGCAGGAACGCGTTCATGACGACGATGTCATAGCCCGGATCGGCCAGCAGCCGGCGGTGGTTGTGCCAGTTCTTGAAGCCGTTGATGTCGTCCAGCACGATGACGCGGGCGCCATGGACCTGGTCCAGTTCGGCCCGGCCGGTGAACTCCGAGCCGTCGATCACCACGGCATCGAAGACTTCGATGCCGTGCTGCCGCTTGATCGCCGCGATGCCATGCTGGGGCACGGCGTGGTCGCGGACATAGGCAAGGTCCTGCGCCAACCAGTCCAGCACCGTCTCGAGCGGGTACTTGTTCAGTGCCGACGGTGTCTCCCGGTAGAAGCGGCTGACCTCGTCGGCCGATGCGAAATCGGCGACACCGACGGACGAGGCGTGGCAGGGCACCACCTCGGGAACCGCGGCGTAGCGCTCGGCCAGGGCCGCGCAGCGCGTCCGCGACACCTCCATCGAGAACAGCGTCGGCCGGTCGGGATTGGCCTGCAGCCCGCGCACCAGCGCCTCGGTGCTGCCGGCGCCGGCCGAGGCACCGATCTCGAGGATGGTGCGGATCCCCGGCGTCACTGCAAGCGCGGCCAGCGTCTCGGCCAGCCAGTCGCCCACGATCTCCGGAGGGATGATGCGGTCGTGGCCGGCGCTCATCCGGCGCGCGCCGGCTCGGCCGTCGCCGACGATGGCAGGGCGCCGAGCGGCAGCTCGACGACGAAGACCGCACCACCGTCCGCGGCCTCGTCGACCCGGACGGTACCGCCATGCAACTGGACGAAGCGCTGGGCAATGCTCAGGCCGAGGCCCAGGCCGCGATGGCCGCGGGTCAGCGCGCTGGCCCGTTGCCAGAACGGCTCGAACACGTGGTCGCGATATTCGCGGGGAATGCCGGGGCCGCTGTCGACCACCGCCAGGCGCAGCACGCTGCTGCCGGTGCAGCGGGCGTCGATCCGGATCAGCCCATGGGCGGGCGTGAACTTGACGGCATTGCCCAGCAGGTTCAGCAGCGCCTGGCGGACGAGGCGGGCGTCGAGGGTCGCCTGCAGCCCGGGTTCGACGAAGGTTTCGATGCGCTGCTGCTTCTCTTCCGCCGCCACCCGCACGATCCGCACGGCGGCATCGACGACGTCGACCAGCGCCACCGGCCGCAGGTCCAGCTCGATGGTCTGGAAGTCGGCGCGCGACAGGTCGATCACGTCGTCGACCACGGCCAGCAGATGGCGCCCGGCGTCCAGGATGTTGCCGACATATTCCAGGACACGGTCGCGCTGGTCGGTGCGGGCATTGAGCAGGATCAGCTCGGAATAGCCGATCACGGCGTTCAGCGGCGTGCGCAGCTCGTGGTTCATATTGGCCAGGAACTGCGATTTGGCCTGGCTGGCCGCCTCGGCCCGGTCGCGGGCGTCGGCGTAGTCGACATTGCGCCGCTCCAGCTGGACCGCGAGCTCGGAGAGCTGGGCGTTGGCGAAGGTCATCTCGGCCTGGACGACCGCCATCCGGCGGCTGTAGTCGAACAGCGCCGCCGCCAGCAGGGTCAGGCCGAACACGGTGTTGAGGACGAGCAGGAGCGTGTAGGCCGCGACCTGGTCGCCCCCGGCGATGAGCAGCACGGCGCCGATGTTGGTGACCGCCCGGACCAGCAGCAACGTGCCCGCGGTGCGGATGAACAGGCTGCGGGTGCGCCACAGCGCCACAGCGCCGCCGACATAGCAGAAGTCGAGCAGGTAGATGGTCAGGGTGCGGTCGCCGGCCAGCAGCAGGACCGTCGCCAGAGCGGCCGCCACGGCCGCCATCCAGCGCGGCGGCGCCGGACGCCCGGCGATGGCGGCGATCCCCCCGATCAAGGCCACCATTCCGACAGCCAGCAGCACCGTCGCGATCGCCGCGGCATACGGCACCGGCACCAGGGTCTCCGGTATCCCGAGCGCGGTGGCCAGCCCGTAGCACACGTGGAACACGGCCCATAGGCCGCTCCAACGCGCCGACCTGTCGACGCGCCAGAACATGGCGAAAACGAAGGCGGTGCCGAAGTGGGACAGGCCCAGCAGCAGGCCCATCAACGAGGTCATCATCTGCGGTTCGACGCTCTCCCTCCCGCCGGTCCGAGTCTGTCAGCATTCGAGGGAAATATCTACGAACCCGTTTGACCCTCCGGACGCCCGACCTCTTGCACCGCCGGCGCGCCCGTGTCTATGCTGCACCTGCTATGGTCTCAGCTGTTGCGATCATCACTCAGCGATTTAGCTACCGTCGGTTTCTCCCGGCGGCTTAGCGGATCGCGCACGTTCGTTGCCCCCCGAAGCCGCCCCTCCCGGCGGCTTTCGTGTTTCTGAGACCCAGCGACCGATAGACTGCCGAGCGGTGCGGCCTCCCGACCTGGAGGTCAGACCCCATGCAGGATTTCGACGTCGTCACCGGCCTCTCCACCCCGCCAGAGCCGCCACCCCCGGCTCCGGCCGAGACCCAGGGTCCGGCTCCCCAGGATCAGCCGCGATGACGGCTTGGTCCCCCGATAGCTGGCGCGACCGGCCGATCGCCCAGGCACCCGACTACCCCGATGCCGCCGCTCTGGCCGCGGCCGAGCGCCGGCTGGCCGCGCTGCCGCCCCTGGTGTTCGCCGGCGAGGCGCGCACGCTGAAATCGGCCTTGGGCCGGGTGGCCGCGGGCGAGGCGGTGCTGCTGCAGGGCGGCGACTGCGCTGAGTCCTTCGCCGAGTTCCATCCCAACCTGATCCGCGACACGTTGCGCGTGCTGCTGCAGATGGCCGTGATCCTGGCCTTCGGCGCCGGCCGCCCGGTGGTTCGCGTCGGCCGCATCGCCGGACAGTTCGCCAAGCCGCGCTCGCAGCCGACCGAGACCGTGGCCGGCGTGACCCTGCCCGCCTATCGCGGCGATATCGTCAACGGCTTGGCCTTCGACGCCGCCGCGCGGACGCCGGACCCGGCCCGCATGATCGAGGGCTACCAGCAGTCGGCGGCGACGCTCAACCTGCTGCGCGCCTTCGCCCAGGGCGGGTTCGCCGACCTGCGCCGGGTCCACCAGTGGACCCTGGATTTCGTCGCCGCCTCGCCGCAAGGCGCGCGCTATGCCGATCTGGCGCGGCGCATCCAGGACGCGCTGGCGTTCATGGCGGCGTGCGGCCTGACCGCCGATCAGGTGCCGCAGTTGCGCCAGATCGACGTCTATACCAGCCATGACGCGATGCTGCTGCCCTATGAGCAGGCGCTGACCCGCATCGACAGCCTGACCGGCCGCTGGTACGACTGCGCCACCCACTTGCCCTGGATCGGCGAGCGCACGCGCCAGCTCGACGGCGCCCATGTCGAGTTCCTCAGCGGCGTCGACAACCCGCTCGGCCTAAAGGTCGGGCCGACGATGACGGCGGACGAGCTGATCCGCCTGATCGACCGCCTGAACCCGGCCAACGAGCCGGGCCGCCTGACCCTGATCGTGCGCATGGGCGCCGACCGCATCGAGGCCGGCCTGCCGCCCCTGCTGCGCCGGGTACGGCGCGAGGGCCGGACCGTGGTCTGGTCGTCCGATCCCATGCATGGCAACACGGTCACCGCGGCCGACGGCCGCAAGACCCGCCCGTTCGACCGCATCCTGGCCGAGCTTGCGCGCTTCTTCGCGATCCACCGCGCCGAAGGCACCCATGCCGGCGGCGTCCATCTGGAGATGACCGGCAAGGACGTGACCGAGTGCACCGGCGGCGCCCAGGCGATCGCCGAATCCGACCTGGCGCGGCGCTACCACACCCAGTGCGACCCGCGGCTCAACGGCAGCCAGGCCCTGGAGCTGGCCTTCCTGATCGCCGACGAGCTCAAGGCGGCACGTCCGCTGCCGCTGGCGGCGGTGGGGTGACCGCGCGCGGCATCGACGGCTAAATCAGCGCCTCGATCCGGATCGGCAGGGAGCGCAGGCGGCGGCCGGTGGCGTGGTGGACGGCGCTGGCGACCGCCGCCGCCGTCCCGACATTGCCGAGCTCGCCCAGGCCCTTGACGCCGGCCGGGTTGACCGCCGGGTCCTCCTCGGAGACCAGGATGACGTCGACGTCCCCGATATCGGCGTTCACCGGGATCTGATAGTCGGCCAGGTTGCGGTTGAGGTAACGGGCGGCGCGGCGATCGATCTCGGTCGCTTCGAACAGGGCGGAGCTGACGCCCCAGATCATGCCGCCCATGAGCTGGCTGCGCGCGGTGCGGGGGTTCATGATCCGGCCGGCGGCGAAGGCGCCGACCAGCCGCGGGATCCGGATCTCGCGGGTGCGGGCGTGGATCCGCAGTTCCACGAACTCGGCGCCGAAGGCGTATTTCAGCTGGTCGCCGCGGTTGCCGCCGACCAGCGCCAGGTGACCGTCATAGAGCTGCTTGACCGCATCCTCCGGGGCGCCGGGCGGCGCGAACTCGGCATACTCCTCCACGACCCCGGCGCCCAGGCGCTTGAACACGGCAGCCAGCGCTTCGCGGGCGCCGTCATGCGCAACCACGCCGCCATCGCGGAGATCCAGCTCGCCGGCCGGCCGACCGGCCAGCGGGCCGTCATTGGCGGTTGCGGCGGCCTGGACCAAGCGGGCCCGGATACCGTCGCAGGCCTTGAGCACGGCCGAACACACGCTGGCCGTGGTGTTGGAGCCGCCCGCGACAGGCGCCGGCGGCAAGGCAGTGTCGCCCAACGCCACGACCACTTGGTCCAGGGCCAGGCCGAGGCGTTCCGCCGCCATCTGGCCGATGACCGTGTAGGCGCCGGTGCCAACGTCATGCGCCGCGGTCTCCACCTCGGCTCGACCGTCCGGGTGCAGCCGGACCCGCGCCGTCGCCGCCCCGACATTGGTCGGATAGGTGGCGGTGGCGCAGCCCCAGCCGATCAGCCAATCGCCGTCGCGCATGGATCCGGGCCTGGGATCGCGCCGAGGCCAGCCGAAGGCCGCCGCGGCCTGGTCGTAGCAGGCCATCAGCGACCGGCTGCTGTACGGCCGCCCGGTCACCGGATCGGTGTGGGTGTCGTTGATGCGCCTGAGTTCGACCGGGTCGAGACCGAGCTTGACCGCCATCTCGTCCATGGCGTGCTCCAGCGCGTACATGTAGGGCGTCTCCGGGGGCGAGCGCATGTAGCCGGGCGTGGTGCGGTCGGCGCGGACGATGTTGACCTTGGTGGCCACGGTCCCGAATCCATACATTCGGCAGGTCGTCTCGGTGCCGCCGACGACATAGGCGTCGGGGCGTGAGGTCACCTCCCAGGACTCGTGGGCGTAGGCGACCAGCTTGCCGCTGCGCTCGGCCCCCAGACGGATATGGTGCCGGGTCTCGGCGCGATGGGTGCTGACGCTGAAGCCCTGGTCGCGGGTCGGCACCAGCTTGACCGGCCGGTTGAGCCGGCGCGCCGCCAGCGCCGCCAGCGCCGTGCGCGGCGTGACCGAGCCCTTGGAGCCGAAGGCGCCGCCGATGAAGCGGCTGACCACCCGCACTTGGTCGGGGTCGAGCCCCAGCTGCGCGGCGACGCCGTTCTTCAGGCCATAGACGAACTGGCTGGGCTCGTAGATCGTCAGCTGGCCGTCGGTCCAGGTGCAGGTCGTGGTGAACAACTCGATCGGATTGTGGTGCTGGGTCGGGGTCTCGTAGACGGCGTCCACGACCACCGCGGCCTGGGCCAGGGCCGCCTCGGCGTCGCCGGCCTTGGGGTCCTCCTTGTGCCGGCCCGAGACCGCGGCCGCGGCCTGGGTCTCGGCACCGGGGCTGTCGAAGCCGGCGGCCGGTGGCTCGGCGTCATAGCGGGCGCGGACCTTGAAGGCGGCTTCCCGCGCCGCCTCGAAGCGGTCGGCGACAACCATCGCGACGATCTGGGCGTCGTGCCAGATCCGGGTGCCGCTGAGCGGCCGGACGGTGGTGCAGGCCGACCCGTTGTCGCCGGCGAACGCCAGCGGCCGCACCGGGTCGGCATTGTCGTGGGTCAGGATGTCCAGCACCCCCGGCACCGCCCGCGCCTCGGCCAGGTCCAGGCCGCTGAGGGTGCCGCGGGCGATGCCGCTCGTCACCAGCACGGCATAGGCCGGGTTGGCCACCGGCTCGTCGGCCGGGTAGCGCGCCTCGCCGGTGACCTTGAGCCGTCCGTCGATCCGTGGATCAGGCCGGCCCATGTTGGCCTTGGGCTCGGGAGCAGCGGCACGGAACGCCGACGCAGCCATGTCAGACCTCCATCGCCGCCGCCTGCAGCAGCGCCCGCGTCAGCGTCTGCTGGCCCAGCGGCAGCTTGAACGCGTTGTGCTCGGACGGGCGGGCGTCGGCGAAGGCCAGCGCCGCAGCGGCCTCGGCGGTGGTCTCGTCCAGACGCCGGCCGCGCAGCGCCGCCTCCGCGGCCGACGCCCGCCACGGCACCGTCGCGACCCCGCCGAGCGCGATACGGGCGTCGCGCACGACGCCGCCGGCCAGGTCGAGCGCGACCGCGGCCGAAGCCAGCGCGAACTCGTAGGACTCGCGGTCGCGGACCTTGAGGTACAGCGAGCGCCGGGCCCACGGCAGGGCCGGCACGGCGATGCCGGTCACCAGCTCGCCGGGCATGAGCACGGTCTCGACCTCGGGCGCGTCGCCCGGCGGCCGGTGCAGCTCGGCCACCCGGATCACGCGGGCGCCGCGCGGACCCATGGTGTCGACCGTGGCATCGAGCGCCACCAGGGCCTGGGCGAAGTCGCCCGGATAGGCCGCGATGCAGCGGTCGCTGGTGCCCAGGATCGCGTGCTGGCGGTTGATGCCGTCCAGGGCCGCGCAGCCCGAGCCCGGACTCCGCTTGTTGCAGGCGGTCCAGGCCGTGTCGCGGAAATAGGGGCAGCGGGTGCGCTGCAGCAGGTTGCCGCCCAGGCTCGCCATGTTGCGCAGCTGCGGGCTGGCCGCCAGCGCCAGCGATTGGGCGATGACCGGATAGTCGCGGCGGATCGCCGGATGCTCGGCGGCGTCGCTCATGCGCACCAGGGCGCCCAGGCGCAGCCCGTGCGGGCCGGCCTCGATGCGGCCCAGACGGCCCTGCGCCGGGTTGATGTCGACCACGACCGGCGGGTGCATCACGTCCAGCTTCATCAGGTCCAGCAGCGTCGTGCCGCCGGCCAGGAAGGCGCCCTGGGCCGCGGCCGCCTTGACGGCGGCGTCGGCGCTGTCGGCGGCGCGGTAGGCGAAGGGGCGCATGGCGTCAGGCCCCCTTCACGGCGGCCCGCGCCTGGCGCACGGCGGCCACGATGTTGGGATACGCGGCGCAGCGGCACAGATTGCCGCTCATATGGTCGCGAATCGCGGCGTCGGTCTCGGCGTGGCCTTCGTGGATGCAGGCGACCGCCGACAGGATCTGGCCGGGCGTGCAATAGCCGCACTGGAAGGCGTCGTGGTCGATGAAGGCCTGCTGCACCGGGTGCAGGCGGCCGTCCGCCCCGGCCAGGCCCTCGATGGTGGTGACCGGCTGTGCCTGTGCGGTCAACGCCAGGGTCAGGCAGGACAGGATCCGGCGGCCGCCCATCAGCACGGTGCAGGCGCCGCACTGGCCCTGGTCGCAGCCCTTCTTGGCGCCGGTCAGTCCGGCCTGCTCGCGCAGGGCGTCCAGCAGCGTGGTGCGGGGATCGAGCACCAGCCGGTAGTCGCGGTCGTTGACCCGCAGCCGCACGGGAACCAACCCCTCGGCGGGGGCCGCCGCCGGCTGCGCGGCCGCCGGGCCGGCCAGCATCGAGGCGGCGGCGCCGGTGGCCGAGGCGGTGAGGAAGCCGCGGCGGCTAACGCCGGCGGCGGAGCACGGGGCGCTGTCCATGGGTCACCTCTGCCGGGACGCGCGCGATGCGGGCCCAACGGCAGGTGCGCGGCGAAGGTTTCGCGTGCGGGCGGCGGCCCGGCTAGGGGTCCGCCCTACGGCACGCAGTCATAGACGCGCTGGTCGCTGTCGCGGTCGATGCCCTGGAGCCGGGCCGTGCGCCCGAAGGCGGCGCAGTGCTTGTCGGCCAGCTTCAGGGCGTCGGCTTCGTCGGCGCTGGCGACGCCGCGCAGGATCACCGTGTTCTGGTTGCCGGTCTGGACCCGCGGACCGCCACAGCCGGCCAGCAGCCCGGCCGCGACGGCCGCGATGATCCATCTGGGCATGATCCACTCCTTCACCGCCGGCCGAGCAACGCTCAGGAATCGGCCTTGGCTCCGCGCGCCACCAGCGGCAGGGTCTCGGGCTGGCGCTGGTCCTGGGCGGCCTCGGGCACGATCGCGAGGTGCCGCGACGCTGACTGCTCCATCGCCGCCCAGGCGCGCCGGAGGCCTTCGGTCATCAGCAGGTAGATGATCGCGGCATAGAGGTAGACCGAGAAGTCGAAGGTGCGCGCGAACACGAACCGGGTCTGGGCGAACAGGTCGTAGAGCGTGACGAAGGCGGCCAGCGACCCGGCCTTGAGCATGGCGATGACTTCGTTGCCATAGGGCCGCAGCGCGATCAGGAACGCCTGCGGCCAGATCACGTGCCGGGCGATGCGATAGCGGGACAGGCCCAGGGCCAGGGCCGCCTCGACCTGGCCCTTGGGCACGCCCAGCAGCGCGCCGCGCAGGATCTCGGACTGGTAGGCCGCGGTGTTCAGCGCGAAGGCGAAGATCGCGCAGAAGAACGGGTCGCGGAAGAAGGTCCACAAGCCCATCGCGGTCAGCGACTGCCGCAGCTGTCCGCCGCCGTAATAGACCAGGTAGAGCTGGCACAGCAGCGGGGTGCCCCGGAATATCGTGACATAGGCCAGCGCCAGGAACGACAGGACCGGATGCTTCGACATCCGGACCCGGCAGATCGGATAGGCCAGCAGCAGGCCGGCGGGGACGGAAACCAGCACCAGCTCGATCGTGATCCGGAGCCCGCTCAGCAGGCGCCCGCCATAGGTGCTCAGCAGGTCGACATTGACCAAGAACGACAGCCAGTCGTGCAGCGTCGCCATCACGCATAGCCTCGGTTGACGCGGCGCTCCAGCCAGGACTGGGCCACGCCCGAGACGATCGTGAACAGCAGGTAGATGGCGGCCGCCGCGCTGAAGAACAGCAGCGGGTTGGTGGTGTTGTGGCTGGCCTCGAACGCCGCCCGCAGCAGGTCCATGACCGCCAGCGTCGAAATCAGGGACGTGTCCTTCAGCAGGATCGTCCAGACATTGCCGAGGCCGGGTATGGCGATTCGGATCAACTGCGGCAGCAGCACCAGCCAGAAGGTCTGGCGGCGGTCGAGGCCCAGCGACTCGGCGGCCTCGCGCTGGCCCTTGGGCACGCCGCTCAGCGCCCCCACCCACACCTCGCTGGAATAGGCGGCCACCACGACGGCCAGCGCCACCACGCCGGTGCCGAAGGCGTTGAGGTCGACCGGGCCAAGGCCCATCGCCGCCGCCAGCTTGTTGATCAGCGCCTGCAGGCCGAAATAGACGATGAACAGCGACAGCACGTCCGGGATGCCCCGGAAGAAGGTGCTGTAGGCCTCGCAGAAGCGGCGCACGGTCCGCCGCGGCGACACCTTCAGGACGGCGAGCGCAAGCCCGCCGCCGAATCCGAGCGGCGCCGCGGCCACCGCCATGACGATGGTGACCAGGGCGCCTTCGAGCAGCAGACCGCCCCAGCCCTGGGGACCGAACAGAAGGTCGAACGCGCCCATCACTTGCCGCGGATCGAAACCTTGAAGTACTTGGCTTCGATCTTCTTATAGGTGCCGTCGGCGTCGAGCTCGGCGATCGCCTTGTTGAACATGTCGCGCAGGTCGGTGTCCTCGGGCCGGAAGGCGGCGCCGACGCCAGGCCCGTGGATCTCGGGCACCCGTTTGATCTCCGAAATGATCCGGCAGCAGCCGTTGCCCTTCTTGTCGATGAAGTCCCGTTCGACCAGACCGTCGCCGACCACATAGTCGATCCGGCCGCTGGCCAGGTCCAGATTCGGTTCGTCCTGGGTCGGATACAGCTTGATGTCCGAATCGGGATAGAACTTGTTCAGGAAGTTGGCATGGATGGTCGACGACTGCGTACCGATGGTCTTGCCCTTGAGCGCTGCAGGCGAGACATCGTCACTCTTGTTCGCCGCCTGGCCGGCGAACACCGGCGCCGTCGCATAGTACATGTCGGAGAAGACGACCTTCTTCTTGCGTTCCTCGGTGATGTTCATGCTCGAGAAGATCACGTCGAACTTGCCCGACAGCAGGGACGGGATGATGCCGTCCCAGTCCTGGTTCTGGAAGCTGCAGGTGACGTGGATGCGCTCGCAGATCGCCTTGCCGTAATCGACCTCGAAGCCGACGATCTCGCCCTTGGGGTCGACGCTCTCGAACGGCGCATAGGTCGCGTCCATGCCGAAGCGCACGGTCTTCCACTCCTTGGCCTGGGCGGAGGCCGTCGCGGCGAGGGCCGCCACACCAAGGACCGACAGGAATTTCGCTGCGTTCATTATCGTCTCCTCAAACGTGACCTGGTTGTTTGGCGCGGTGTCGCCCGCGTCTGCTTGGCGTTTTGAATGCAAAAGCAATGCCAGCCGCTCCCGCTCTCCCAGCGTCAGTCCATGCAATCGTAACATGGGCGCGGGCGCACTCGGCAAGCGGTCTCGCCTGCGGATTGATCAGCCCTGAGGCAAGCGGCTAGAGAACGGACATGCCTGCGCCGTCCCGCCCGATCCGCGTCCTCCAGGTGTCCAGCGGCCTTGATCCGCGGACCGGCGGCACCGCCACCGCGGCCATCGCGATCGCCCGCGCCTCCGCGCGGGCCGGCCTGGCGGTCACGCTGGCCGCCCCCGTCGAACCCGGCGCCCAGGCGGCGCTGGCGCCCGCGATCGCCGATCTCGAGGCCGACGGCGTGACCGTGATGACCTTTCCCTTCTCGCGCCTCGGCGGCTGGGCGCGCGGCAACCGGCGCGCGGTGGCCTGGGGCGTCAGCCGGCCGCTCAACCGCTTCGTCGCCGAGCAGATGCCGACCGTCGACGTCGTGCATGCCCACAGCGTCTGGGTCGCAAGCTCGGTGGCGACGGTCGCGGCCGCCCGCCGGGCCGGCCGGCCCGTCGTGGTGATGCCGCACGAGGGCCTGACTCATTTCGACATGACCCAGGCCTCCAGCGCCGTGCTGGTGCGCACCAAGCGGCGCCTGCGCCGGTGGTACCTGGCGCGCGTCGACCGGATGCTGCTGTCCTCGGACCTGGAAAGGCTCAACAGCGGCCTCGACGGCGATTCGCGCGCCGCCGCGCTGCCCCATCCGGCCGTCGACGAGCGCGTGCCGACGCCGCCGCCTCTGCCGCATGACGGCTATGTCGTGGGCTTCCTGGGGCGCTTCCATCCCAAGAAGAACCTGGACGTGCTGATCCGGGCGGTGGCGCGCTGCGCGAACGTCCGGCTCAAGATCGGCGGCGGCGGCGAGGCCGGCTATGCCACCAGCCTGCGCGACCTGGCCCTCAGCACCGGCGCCGCGCCGCGGATCGAATGGGCGGGGTTCGTCGCGCCTGATGACCGCGGCCGCTTCCTCGCCTCGATCGACGTCCTGGCCATGCCGTCGCAGTTCGAATGCTTCGGCCTCGCCGCCGCCGAGGCGATGGGCGCCGACCGGCCGGTGATCCTGTCGCCGACCGTCGGGCTGGCCGAGCTGGTCCAGGGCTCGCCGGCCGCGCGCGTGGTGCCGCCGCGCCCCGACGCCTTGGCCGTCGCGATCGAACGACTGGCGGCCGGCGAACCGGCCGCAGGCGCGCGCGCCTTGGCGCTCGAGCGCTTCTCCTTCGCCGCCTTCGGCCGACGACTGGCCGCGCTTTACCGGGAGCTTGCGACGATTTAACAAGAGCGCCGCGCTGCGGGCATGCTAGGGAACCGGCCGTTCACAGCCCTGGTGCCGACGCCGAGCCCGCATGCGTATCCTGGCCTTCCTTCATGACGCCTTCGGCGGCCGCGGCGGCATTGCCAAGTTCAACCGGGACCTGCTGCTGGCCCTGACCGCCGACCCGCGGGTCCGCGAGGTCGTCTGCCTGCCCCGCATCATCGCCGAGGCGGTCGGCCCGCTGCCGGCCAAGCTCGACTACCGGGCCGCCGCGGCCGGCGGCAAGGCCGCCTACCTGGCGGCGATGGCGCAGGCGATCGCCAGGCCCGGCTGGTATGACCTGGTGATCTGCGGCCATGTCCGTCTGCTGCCGCTGATGCTGGCGATCGAGCTCAAGCCGGCCGCCCCCATGGGCCTGATCCTGCACGGCGTCGACGCCTGGGACCCGATCGGCGGTTGGGCGACGCGGCGCGCGCTCGCCCGGCTCGACTGGTTCCTGTCGGTGAGCGACTTCACCAAGCGCCGGTTCCTGGCCTGGTCGGGCGTGGCGGCCGAGCGCGGGCTGGTGGTGCCGAATGCCGTGGACCTGGCCGCCTTCACGCCCGGCCCCAAGGATCCGGCGCTGCTCGCCCGCTGGGGCTTGGCCGGCCGCACGGTGCTGATGGGCCTCGGCCGCCTGGACGCGCGCGAGCGCTACAAGGGATTCGACGAGGTCATGGAGGCGATGCCGCGGCTGCTGCCCCGCCATCCGGACCTGGCCTACCTGATCGCCGGCGACGGCAGCGACCGGCCGCGGCTGGAGGCCAAGGCGCGGTCGCTGGGCCTCGCCGACCGGGTGGTGTTCACCGGCTACCTGCCCGAGGCCGAGAAGGTCGCGACCTACCGGCTCGCCGACTGCTTCCTCCTGGCCGGCTGGGGCGAGGGCTTCGGCATCGTGCTGATCGAGGCCATGGCCTGCGGCGTGCCGGCGATCGCCTCGCCGCTCGACGCATCGGCCGAGGCCGTCGGCGACGGCCGGTTCGGCCTGGTCGTCGACCCCAAGGACCCGGAGGCCTTGGCCGCCGCCATCGACACGGCGCTGGCGCGTCCGCGCCACGTGCCCGACGGGCTCGACACCTTCAGCTTCGACGCCTTCCAGGCGCGGATCCGGCGCCTGATCGTCGACCGCGTCGCCGGCGCCGTCCCGGAGGCCGCGCTGTGACCGTCCGCCTCGCCTACCTGGTCACCCATCCGATCCAATACCAGGCGCCGCTGCTGCGCCGGGTGGCGGCCGACCCCGACATCGAGCTCAAGGTCTTCTTCGGCTCGGATTTTTCCGCGCACGCGTTCGTCGACCGCGACTTCGGCCAGGCCATCGAATGGGACGTGCCGCTGCTGGAGGGCTACGAGCACGAGGTCCTGCCCACCCTCGGGCGGCGCATGCAGCCCGGCGAGAGCCCCAGCTGCTGGCGCCCGCTCAACCGCGGCCTGGGCGCGCGGCTGCGCGACTTCGACGCCCTGTGGGTGCACGGCTACAACCGCGCCACTCACTGGGCGGCGATGGCCGCGGCCAAGCGGCTGGGCCTGGCGGTGCTGCTGCGCGACGAGGCAACGCTGGTGTCGGCCCCCCGCAGCCTGCCCAAGCGCCTGGCCAAGCGCCTGTTCTTCACGGCGCTGGACCGCGCGGTCGATGCCTATCTCACCATCGGCTCGCTCAACCACGCCTATTATCGCGCCCACGGCGTCGCCGAAACCAAGCTGGTCGCCATGCCCTACGCCGTCGACAACCAGTGGTTCCGCAGCCGGATCGCACTGGCGGCGCCGCGCCGCGAGCATCTCCGGCTCGACCTCGGCCTCCACTCCGGCCGGCCGGTCGTGCTGTTCGCGGGCAAGCTGATCCCGCGCAAGCGCCCGATGGACCTGGTGGCCGCGCTCCGGCATCTGGCGCCGCCGCTGCCCTACGTGCTGTTCGCCGGCGACGGCGAGCTGCGGCCGCTGATCGAGCAGGAGGCCGCCCGCCACGGCCTCGACGGCGTGCGGGTGCTGGGCTTCCAGAGCCAGGCCGAGCTGGCCGCGCTCTACGACCTGTGCGACCTGTTCGTGCTGCCCTCGGAGCGCGAGAGCTGGGGGCTGGTGGTCAACGAGGTGCTGAATGCCGGCCGGCCGGTGGTGGTCAATGACCGCATCGGCGCCGCCGCCGACCTGGTCCGCGGCGGCGAGACCGGCTTCCTGTATCCCTGCGGCGACGTCGAGGCGCTGGCCGCCTGCCTGCGCACGCTGCTGGCCGACCCCGCCCGGGCCCAGCAGATGGGCGCCGCCGGGCGGCGGCTGATCGAGACCTGGTCGTTCGACCAGGACCTGGCGGGGCTGAAGACGGCGCTGGCGGCGACGGCGCGGGTCCGGGCGCGGGTGCCGGCATGACCGCGCCGCGCCGGATCCTGGTCACCGGCGGCGCCGGCTATGTCGGCAGCCACTGCGCCAAGCTGCTTGCCCGGTCGGGGATCGAGCCGGTCACCATCGACCATCTGGGCCGCGGCCACCGCGCGGCCGTGCGCTACGGACCGCTGGAGGTGGGCGACATCGCCGACCGCGATTTCGTGGCCGGCGTGATCCGGCGCTGGCAGCCCGACGCCGCCCTGCATTTTGCCGCAGTGGCATATGTCGCCGAGTCCGTCGCAAATCCATCGTTGTACTATCGCAACAATGTCGCCGGCACCCTCAGTTTCGTCGAAACGCTGTTGGCCCACGGCATTCACCGGCTGGTCTTTTCGTCGAGCTGCGCGACCTATGGGATCCCCGACCAGGTGCCGATCGCCGAGGGCCAGCCGCAGCGGCCGATCAATCCCTATGGCGCGAGCAAGCTGATGGCGGAACGGATGCTCGCCGACCTGGAGGCCGCAACGCCGCTGCGGGCGGTCGTCCTGCGCTACTTCAACGCCGCGGGCGCCGACCTCGACGGCGAGCTGGGCGAGGACCACGAGCCCGAGACGCACCTGATCCCGCTGGCCCTGCGCGCCGCGCGGCCGGACGGCGCGCCCTTGCAGGTGTTCGGCACCGACTATCCGACCGCCGACGGCACCTGCGTGCGCGACTTCGTTCATGTCGACGACCTGGCCCGTGCCCATGTTGCGGCCCTCGGGGCCCTCGACCGCGGCAGCGCCGGCTTCGCCTGCAACCTGGGCAGCGGCGCCGGCCTGTCGGTGCGCCAGATCCTGGCCGCCGTCGAACGCGTCACCGGCCGGCCGGTGGCGTGGGAAGCCCGGCCGCGCCGCCCGGGCGATCCGCCGGTGCTGGTCGCCGACGCCCGGCTGGCGGCCCGGCATCTCGGCTGGACGCCGCTCTGTTCGGACATCGATACCATCGTGGCCAGCGCCGGGCGCTGGGCGCACCGCGGCCGGCCATGAGTTCGGTCGGCGCGGATCTGGCGAGCATCGGCGCCGGCGAGCGGTCGGTCCTGATTGCCCATCCGGGCGCGGCCCATTTCGTCTATGAGCTGGTTACGGCGGTCGCCGAGCTTGGCTACCGGACCCGCTTCGAGACCGGCTTCTACTATGACTGCGACGGCCCGCTGTCGCGCCTGGTCGGCTGGCTGCCGCCGCCGTTCAAGGCCAGGGTCGACCGCGAGCTGCGCCGCCGCAGCTTTGCCGGCCTGGAGCCGGCGCTGGTGCACCGCCATCCCGATCTGGAGCTGACCTATGTCGCCGCCGCCCGCGGCTTCCGCACCCGGCCGGGCCTGGGGCGGGCGGTCATGGGCTGGCGCAACCGCGCCTTCGACGGCCGCGTCGCCCGGCGCATCGAGGCGCTGCGGCCACAGGTCGTGATCGGCTACGACACCAGCAGCCTGGCGACGCTCAAGGCAGCGCGGGCGGCGGGCGCGGTCGCCGTCCTGAACCAGATGATCGGCCACCTGGCGGTCGGCGACGCCATCCTGCGCGACGAGGCCGAGCGCCATCCCGAGTTCGCGGACAGCCTGCATGCCGGCGCGCCCGACTGGCTCATCGAGCAGTGCCGCCAGGAAGCGCTGGCCGCCGATCATGTCCTGGCGCCGTCGGACTATGTGGCCCGGACGCTGATCGAGATCGGGGTCAAGCCGCAGCGGATCCACGCCTTGCCCTTCGGCGTGCGGATCGATCGTTTTCGGCCGACGGAGCGCATCGGCACAGGCGGCGCCGATGGGCGGCTGCGCCTGTTGTTCGTCGGCCAGATCAGCCAGCGTAAGGGCATCAAGTACCTGCTGCAGGCCATGGAGCGGCTGAACCGCAGCGACCTGGAGCTGATGCTGGTGGGCGGCGTGGTCGGCAGCGGCGCCGGTCTCAAGCCGTTCCGGCGTTGGTTCGAGCACCGCCCCAACGTGCCCCATGCCGAGGTCCAGGCCCTGTTCCAGTCGGCCGACCTGTTCGTCTATCCGTCGCTGCACGAGGGCTCGGCGCTGGCGATTTTCGAGGCTATGGCCTGCGGCCTGCCGGTGATCACGACCGAGAACGCCGGCTCGGCGGTGCGCCATGGCCAGGACGGCCTGATCGTGCCGATCCGCGACCCGGACGCTCTGGCCGAGGCGATCGCCAGCCTGGCCGACGATCCCCAGCGCCGCGGCGCCATGGCACAGTCGGCGCGACGGCGCGCCGAAGCGTTCACCTGGGCGGATCACCGCCGCCGCCTGGGCGCCTTGCTCGCCGACTGGTAAGACTCGGCCTCCCGCCGATGGCGTACTATATTGCGCTAAAGTCGGGAGAATTGCGCGGGCATGGCACTGGATTCCGTTTTTGTCGAGTTCGACGGCGACCTGCCGGCCTATTACGACTTGAGCCGCCGCGAACCGCGCACCTTCAGCCAGACCGATCCCCGCGAATACGCTTACAACCTGACCAGCCGCGACCGCTTCGGCGAACTGATCCGGCGGATCGCCGGCGCCCGCCTGGTGCTGCTGGACGCCGAGACCCAGCTGCAGGGGGTGAAGAAAGGCTTGTTCTGGTGGAAGTCGTCAGGCCCGGCCGAGAAGAAGGTGGCGCTGGCCCGGCAGGCCTATGAGGCGCTGACGGACGAACTCGACCGTTTGAAGGCGCGCATGGGGCCGGGCGGCGATCTGCACCAGGACTTCCTGAGCAACCTGGCGAAGGCCGAGCGGCGCTTACAGTACACAGCTGAACTCAACGAGAACCGGACCTGACCGCCCTCGGTTCCTCTCCGCTGCGCCGGAGCCGAGAGGAGACGAGGACGGGGCCGGCGCCGGTTAGAGGAAGTTGGGCTAGTTCATCAACTTGCGGAAATAGGCGATGGTGCGGCCAAGGCCCTCGTCCAGGTCGACCCTGGGCTCCCACTCCAGGAGCTTGCGCGCCAGGCTGATGTCCGGGCAACGCCGGGTCGGATCGTCGACGGGCAGCGGCTTGTAGACGATCGTCGAGGACGAGCCCGCCAGCTTGAGCACGCGCTCGGCCAGCTCGCGCACCGTGATCTCGACCGGGTTGCCGAGATTGACCGGCCCCGTGACGGTGTCGGGCGTCGCCATCAGGCGGATGAAGCCCTCGATCAGGTCGTCGGCAAAGCAGAACGCCCGGGTCTGCGAGCCGTCGCCATACAGCGTGATCGGTTCGCCCCGGATCGCCTGGATCACGAAGTTCGATACCACGCGCCCGTCGTTGGGATGCATGCGCGGGCCGTAGGTGTTGAAGATCCGCGCCACCTTGATGCGCAGTTTGTGCTGGCGGTGATAGTCGAAGAACAGGGTCTCGGCGCAGCGCTTGCCCTCGTCGTAGCAGGCGCGCGGCCCGATCGGATTGACGTTGCCCCAATAGTCCTCCGTCTGCGGATGGACCTGCGGGTCGCCGTACACCTCGGAGGTGGAGGCCTGCAGGATCTTCGCCTTCACCCGCTTGGCCAGGCCCAGCATGTTGATGGCGCCGTGCACGCTGGTCTTGGTCGTCTGCACCGGATCGAACTGGTAGTGCACCGGCGAGGCGGGGCAGGCCA
>CAZEFK010000071.1:0-31801 GCA_964511405.1 uncultured Comamonadaceae bacterium
GGCGGCCGTCGGCGTCGGCCGCGGCGACCGGGTCGGCCTGGTGCTGCCCAACGGGCCCGAGGCGGCGACGGCCTTCGTCGCGGTCGGCTCGGGCGCGACCACGGCGCCGCTCAACCCCGCCTACCGCGCCGAGGAGTTCGATTTCTACCTGGCCGACCTCGGCGCCAAGGCGGTGATCATCCTGGCCGGCATGGAGACGCCGGCACGGACCGTGGCGGCGCAGCGCGGCATCCCGGTGCTGGCGCTGGCGCCCGACCCCGCCGCGATCGGCGCCTTCACGCTCCGGCCCGAGGACCGGCCGGCGGGACCGCCGGTCGCGGCCGCGCCGGCCGGGCCCGACGACGTCGCCCTGGTGCTGCACACCTCGGGCACCACCTCGCGGCCGAAGATCGTGCCGCTGGTCCAGGTCAACCTCGCGGCCTCGGCCCGGCACATCGGCACGACCCTGGGCCTGACGGCCGATGACGTCTGCCTGAACATCATGCCGCTGTTCCACATCCACGGCCTGATGGCGGCGGTGCTGTCGACCCTGGGCGCGGGCGCGTCGGTCGCCTGCTCGCCCGGCTTCAACGCCCTGAAGTTCTTCGCCTGGCTGGATGCCGTCCGGCCGACCTGGTACACGGCCGTGCCGACCATGCACCAGGCGATCCTGGCGCGCGCCGAGCGCAATGCCGAGGTGGTGGCCAAGAGCCGCCTGCGCTTCATCCGCTCGTCCTCGTCGTCGCTGCCGCCGCAGGTCATGCTGGCGTTGGAGGAGACCTTCCGGGCGCCGGTGATCGAGGCCTACGGCATGACCGAAGCGGCGCACCAGATGGCGTCGAACCCGCTGCCGCCGCGTGCCCGCAAGCCCGGCTCGGTGGGCGTCGCCGCCGGTCCCGAGATCGCGATCATGGACGAGGCCGGGGACCTGCTGCCCCGGGGCGGGATCGGCGAAGTGGTGATCCGCGGCCCCAACGTCACCCGCGGCTACGAGGCCAATCCCGAGGCCAATGCCAAAGCCTTCACCAACGGCTGGTTCCGCACCGGCGACCAGGGGACCCTCGATCCGGACGGCTACCTGCACCTGACCGGGCGGCTCAAGGAGCTGATCAACCGCGGCGGCGAGAAGATCAGCCCGCTGGAGGTCGATGTCGTGTTGATGGACCACCCGGCGGTCGCGCAGGTCGTGACCTTCGCCATGCCCCACGAGAAACTGGGCGAGGAGGTCGCGGCCGCGGTGGTGCTGCGCGAGGGCCACGAACTGACCGAGCGGACCCTGCGCGACTTCGCGGCCGAGCGCCTGGCCGACTTCAAGGTGCCGCGCCGGGTCCTGTTCCTGCCCGAGATCCCCAAGGGCGCAACCGGCAAGCTGCAGCGCATCGGCCTCGCCGCCAAGCTCGGCCTATCGGCGTGACGGTCCCGGCGTGAAGATCTGCGTCTTCGGCGCCGGCGCCATCGGCGGCTTCCTGGCCGCCCGGCTGGCGGCTGCGGAGGTCGCGGACGTCACGGTCGTCGCCCGCGGTCCGCACCTGGCGGCGATCCAGTCCGACGGCCTGACCCTGATGTCCGAGGGGCGCACCACGGTCCACCGGGTCGCTGCCACCGACGACCCGGCCCAGGCCGGGCCCCAGGACTATGTGGTGCTGACCCTCAAGGCGCACTCGCTGCCGCCGGCCGCCGACAGCCTGCAGCCGCTGCTCGGCCCCGACACCGCCCTGGTCGCCGCGATCAACGGCATCCCCTGGTGGTATTTCCACAAGCTGCCGGGACCGTTCGAGGACCGCCGGGTCGATAGCGTCGATCCCGGCGGCCGGGTCTGGGAGCGGCTGCACCCATCCCGCGTGATCGGCGCCATCGTCTATCCCGCCGCCGAAGTGCCGCGACCCGGCGTCGTCGAGCACGGCTACGGCGACCGCTTCAGCCTGGGCGAGCCCGATGGCAGCCGCAGCGAGCGCATCAGGCGCCTGTCCGAGGCGCTGATCAAGGCCGGCCTCAAGGCGCCGGTGCGGCCCCGGATCCGCGACGAGCTGTGGGTCAAGCTGTGGGGCAACCTGGCCTTCAACCCGATCAGCGCGCTGACCGGCGCCCATCTGGACGTGCTGCTGGCCGACCCCGGCACCCACGCGCTCGCCCGCGCCATGATGGTCGAGGGCCAGGCGGTGGCCGAGGCGCTGGGCATCACGTTCGCGATCGACGTCGACAAGCGCCTGGCCGGCGGCGCCGAGGTCGGCCACCACAAGACGTCGATGCTGCAGGACCTGGAGCGCGGCCGGCCGATGGAGATCGAGGCCCTCTTGGGCTCGGTGGTGGAGCTCGCGGGTTGGGTCGAGGTGCCGGTGCCGACCTGCGGGGCAATACTGGCCCTGGTCCGCCAGCGGGCGCGGCTGGCGGGGTGCTATCCTCAACCGTGATCAATCCGCTATCCTGCTGCTCAAAAGACGGACCGGGGAGAATCGGATGAGCGACGTCGACGAGCTGGCGGAAGCCGCGATCCGCGCTGCGCTTACCGAGATGGCGGCGCGCGGCGAGGCGCTCGCGCTCGACGACGTGATCGTCGAGGCTCGCCACAAGCTGGCCAAGACCGCGGCGGGGTCGAGCATGGAGCTACGCAACCGCATCCTCGAGGCCGGCCAGGCCATGGAGGCGCGCGGCGCCCTGCTGATCGACGACGACGTCGTCAGTCTGGCGTAGGGCGGTTCAATCCCCCGCCGCGGCCTGGTCGCGCGCGGCCGGGGCATGATGGCCGCTGACCTCGGCGCCGGCGTCGGGCACCAGGGTGGCGTAGCTGCGCACCGACACCAGGCTGATCAAGCCGACGATCACGAAGGCGAGCGTGAAGTCGCCCGGGAGCAGATGTGCCGCGTCGCCGCCGCGCCAGCCGGCGATGGCGCCCAGGGTCACCGCGGCGATGCCGACGCCGGTGCCCAGCGAGGCCTGCTGCATCATGCTGTAGAAGCTGGTGGCGGCGCTCATGCGCGGGCTCGGCACGTCGGCGAAGGCCACGGTGTTGAGCGCGGTGAACTGCAGGGTCCGGAAGAAGCCGCCGGCGAGCAGCACCGCCAGCATCACCCAGGCCGGGGTCGACGGGCTGAACAGCCCCATGGCCGCCAGCGACGCCGCGCTGATCGCGCCGTTGGCGATCAGCACCGGCCGGAAGCCCCAGCGCTTCAGCACCGGCCCGGTGGTCAGCCGCATCGCCAGGGCGCCGATCGCCGCGGTGAAGGTCATCATGCCCGACGCGAACGCGCTTTCGCCGAACCCCACCTGCAGCATCAGCGGCAGCAGGAAGGGCACGGCGCCGACCCCGAAGCGGAACCACACGCCGCCCCAGAAGGTGACGTTGAAGGTCGGGATCCGCAGCAGGCTGAGGTCCAGGAGCGGCGCCGGATGGCGCCGGCTGTGGCGGATGGCGAGCCAGCCGAACAGGCCGCCGATCACGAACAGCGCCACCAGGATCGGCCCGCGCGCGGCGCCCCGGGAGAACAGCTCGAAGCCGTAGAGCAGGCTCGGCAGCGCCACGGCGGTCAGGGCAAAGCCCTTGGCGTCGAGCGGCGGCACGTCCTCTTCCCGGTGGTTCTCGATGAACTTCGAGACCAGGATGAAGCCCAGGATGCCGAAGGGCAGGTTCAGGAAGAAGATCCAGCGCCACGACAGATAGGTCGTGATCAGGCCGCCCACCGGCGGGCCCAGCAGCGGCCCGATCTGGGCCGGGATGGTCAGGTACGCCATCGCGCGCAGCAGATCGCACTTGGCGACCGTGCGCAGCAGCACCAGGCGGCCGACCGGCACCATCATCGAGCCGCCCAGGCCTTGCAGGATGCGGGCGACCGCCAGCTCCGGCACATTGTTGCACAGGCCCGACAGCATCGATCCGGCGGTGAACACCAGGATCGCCAGGCGGAACACGGTGCGCGCCCCGAAGCGGTCGGCGACCCAGCCGCTGACCGGGATGAACACCGCCAGGCTCATCAGGTAGGCCGTGATGCCCAGGCTGAGCTGCAGCGGGTCGGCGCCGAAGGACTTGGCCATGGCCGGCAGCGCCGTCGCGATGACGTTGCTGTCCAGGCCGTCCATCAGCAGGGCGCAGGCGACGATCAGCGAGACGAGCGTAGATCGGGTCAGCAGCGGCATTCCGTTAGGTCCGGGGCAGCCAGGGGCCGAACCGGCAAGGTCGGAACCTCGTCGAATCCAACATTTGTCATCGTGAGCCGGTCGCCGCATGCCGACAAACGCGACCCCCGCATGGCTGGGTTGCGCCTCGCACGCGAGCTGTGAGCGAGATCACGCCCCCATCCATGGGTTGTGAGCGACCGGGCCGCGAATTATTGTCTTAAGGCAAAATGCTGCGAGAGGACGATGACCGCGCTGGCCGAAGCAGCCCTGATCGGGCAAACCTTCCGGATCGGGGATATTGTTCGGCGGTCGGCGTCCCTCTTCGGCCGGCGCTTCGTTCTTTTCGCGATCCTCGCAGCGCTCGCCGCCGCGCCCGAGTTGATCCTGACCCCGTCGACCCTGTCCGAGTCGGCGCGCTCGCTGGTCGAAGTCCTGGCTGGATTTATATTGGGCCCCCTGACCCAGGCCGCCGCCGTCGATGCCACGATCCAGGAATCGCGCGGTGGCGGGGCCACCCTCGGCGGCGCGATCGCCCGCGCCTGGGCGCGGTTCGCCCCAACCGTCACCACATCCCTCTGCACCGGCTTCGCCGTCATCTTCGGCGCCGTCCTGCTGATCGTGCCGGGTGTGATCGCGTTGACCATGTTCTACGTCGCCGTTCCTGTCTGCGTCATGGAGGAGCGCCGAGCGATTGCCAGCCTGAAGCGCAGCGCCGCGCTGACCAAAGGGCAGCGCTGGCGCCTGCTCGCGCTTGGCCTGCTGGTCATCGGCGGCGGCGTCCTCGCCGGCGCAGTGCTCATAGCGCCGGTGACGCTGGCATTGGGCGCGCTGCCATCGGCCATAGCACAGGCTGCCGTCAACGAGCTCCTGGCGATGTTCCTGACCATCGTGGCCGCTCTCGCCTATGAGGATCTGCGCGTTCTCAAGGATGGTGTCGATGCGCACCGGATTTCGGCCATATTCGATTGATCCGCAAAAGCTCGCACCGGTGCGCCCGATCACGGCCAATTGCATGACTTGCTCGGCCCGCCGTCCCCCGGTACTCTCGCCCCGGAAATCTAACAAAAGATAAATATATCTAGTCACTTTTGTCTTGGGTAGATCCAACCAATGCGGGGGCAGTAATGACTGACGCGGCGTTCGGAAGCGTTCCCCAAGGCGGATTCGAGTTCCGCATCGGCCGGTTGTTCCGGCAATCCTACACTGTCTATTCCCATCAGCTCCCAGTCTTCCTGGCGCTCGGCGTGCTGCCGGCGCTGCCCAACCTGCTGTTGGGGACCGCCAGCGGGCCGGCCGCCTGGCTGGTGCTGATGGTGCTGAGCCTGATCCTGACCGCGATCGCACAGGCGGCGCTGGTCCAGGCCGCGGTTCAGGACATGCGCCGGCAGCCGGTCGGCCTGGGCGAGTCGGTCACCAAGGGCCTGGCGCGGTTGATGCCGGTGATCGGCACGGCCATCTGCGTCGGCATCTCGGTCGGCATCGGCTTCGTGCTGCTGTTCGTGCCCGGGCTGATCGTGATGACCATGGTGTTCGTGGCGCTCCCGGTCTGCGTCGTCGAGCGGCTGGGGCCGGTCGCCAGCCTGAAGCGCAGCGCGGCGCTGACCAAAGGCCATCGCTGGGCGGTGTTCGGCGTCTTCCTGGTTATCGTCGTGGCCTCGATCATCGGCAACGTGCTGGTGAGCGCCGTCCTGGGCCTGGCGCTGGGGCCGCTGGTGGCGCGCCTCGGCCTGTTCGCCTGGACCGCGGTGATCTCGTCGTTCAACGCCGTGGTCGTGATCGTCGCCTATCACGACCTGCGCGTGCTGAAGGACGGCATGGACATCGACCGCATCGCGGCCGTGTTCGACTGACCGTCCGGTCAGCGCGCCGCATGCTTGTCGGCGCGCGCCTTGCCGAACAGCTGGGCGCGCTCCAGCGTGGCGCGCTGGGCGGCGTAGAAGTCGTGGAGGAAGCGGTCGGTGTCGGCCTCGGCGACCGGCGCCGGCCAGTCGATCTTGCGGCAGATCGCCTGGCACACCTCGCGCCGGGCGCGCACGGTGTCGGCGCCGTCGGGCGCGCGCAGCAGCTGCTCCAGCACCTGCAGCTCGTAGGTGCCGTAAGCCGCGAGCTGCGGCGCGGTGAAGGCGAAGGCCACGGCACGGTCGGCCAGATCGGCCGCCAACCGGCGCTTGGGCAGCACGATGACCATGGTCCCGGCGATCAGGTCGCCGCCGCGCAGGCGCTGGCGGTTGACCAGCGGCAGCGCCGCGAAGGCCAGCAGCCAGGCAAGCAGCAGAAGGGAGTCCCAGGTGGTCTTGGCCGCTGCCGACAGCAGCAGCCCGAGCGGCAGGAACGCCTCCATCTCGCGCGTGAGGTTGCGCGCGATCACGGCGCCCGGCAGCAGCGGCCCGCCGCGCCGATCGACCACGCGCAGCCCCAGCAGCCGCTTGCCCGGCGTCGCCGCGCGGGCGCCGAGTTCGAACCGGATGAAATAGAGGGTCCGGAACAGCGTGCCGGTGAACAGCACCACCGCGACCGCCGCGGCACCGCCGATGCCCTTGAGCAGCAGCAGGATCAGCAGGATGTCGACCAGCAGCGTCGCGCCCAGCCAGATGAGCAGGTCGAGCAGGAACGCCGCGGCGCGCTCGCCGACCGTGGCCAGCTCGATCGGCAGCGGCACCCCCTCGGGCGTGACCAGCACGTGCCCGCGCCGCCCGGCGGCCTCCGATGCCGCCGTCATCGCCGCCCGGCCCGCAGCATGTAGCCCAGCCACAGCGCGCCCGTGGCACCGCCGATGGCGAAGCGCAGACCGGTGCTCTGCACCAGTTGGCGGAAGCCGCCCTCCAGGATCGCCGCGACCAGGAACATCAGGACCGCGCCGGCGGCGATCCGGGTTGCGGTGCGGCCGTGGATGGCCAGGCTTTCGAGCCGGCCATGGCGGCCCGGGAACAGGGCGGCGTCGGCCAGCACCAGCCCGGCCGCGCCGCACAGCACGATCGCCGAAAGCTCGGTCACGCCATGGATCGATACCCAGCCCAGGAAGTCCATGGCCAGGCCGCGATCGGCATGGAGGGCCAGGAACGCGCCCAGGATCAGGCCCTGGTAGGCCAGCAGCAGCACCGTCGGAACCCCCGCGGCGAGGCCGAGGCTGAAGGTCAGGATGCCGATCACCGTGTTGTGCGAGAACAGGAAGTTGGCCAGCAGCACGAAAGCCTGGGCGAAGCCGGGCCAGGGCGCAAAGATCTCGCCGGCGAGCAGCTCGCCCCGGCTGCTGGCCGCGCTGCGGCCGCCGGCCAAGCCGCCCGGCACCAGGGCGTCGAACCAGTCGAGATCGCCCGCGACCAGCAGGTAGCCGGCGATGCCGCCCACGCCCAGCGCCGCGGCCGCGACCAGGATGTGCCAGCCGGCGGCGCGCACGGCTTGCGGAAAGCCGCGGGTCAGGAAGCCGACGCATTCGGACCAGAGGCCGGCGCGCGGGCCGTAGACCACCAGGAACCCGCGCAGGGTCAGGTTCTCCAGATACAGCAGCAGGTTGCGGTCGAGCGCGATGGCCCGGGCCACCGACAGCGACGACGCCGCCGCGCGGTAGAGCAGCGGCAGCCGCTCCAGCTCGTCGGTGGACAAGGCCTTGATGCCGTGGCGCTCGGCCCGCTCGACCAGCGCCTCCAGCTCGCGCCAGCCGGCCTCGCGCCCGGCGCGGAAATCGCGGCTCTTCAGGACGAGCGTCGGACCGGGGGTCACAGCAGGCCGCGGCGCTTGATCGCCAGATAGCGGTTGATCAAGCCGGTCGGCAGCGCCCGGCTCGGCAGATCCAGGCATTGCACGCCGAGCCGTTCCAGGCGCTTGAACACGACGGCACGATCCTGGAGCAGGTCATGCGCGACCACGGCCTCGGCGACGCGGTCCAGCCGGTCGGGCGCGGCGTCGACGGTCCGGCGCAGCAGCGGGTCCTGAAGGGTCACGAACAGGACGACGTGGCGGCCGGCCACCCGCTCGACGCTCTCGACCAGCAGCTCGGCCGTGACGGTGTCCACGAAGTCGGTGAACAGGATGACCAGGGCGCGCTGGCGCAGCCGCAGGCCGAGCTCGGCCAGGCCGAGCGTGAAATTGGTCTCCTGGTGCTGGTAGTCGAGGCCGGCGGCCGCGTGCTGCAGGCGCAGGAGGGCGGCCATCCCGCGGACCGGCCGCAGATAGCTCCGCACCACGCCGTCGAACGCATAGGCGCCGACCAGGTCGCCCGCCTGCAGCGAGATCCAGGCCAGCAGCAGCCCGGCCTGGATGGCGTGGTCCAGCCGCGGCAGGCCGTCGACCGGTTCGCTCATCAGGTAGCCGGTATCGAAGGCCAGCACGATCTGGTGGTTGCGCTCGACCTGGAACTCCTTGGACAGAAGCTTGCGGTGGCGCGCCGAATGCTTCCAGTCGATGAAGCGCGGATCGAGCCCGGCGGCATGCTCGCGCAAGGCATCGAACTCCGCCCCTTCGCCCCGATGGGGCTGCACCTTGATGCCCTGGATCCCCTCGCGCAGGGCCAACTGAAGAGCGGCATCGCGGACGCCGCGGATGTTGGGCAGCACCGCGACCGGCTTGCCGACCGCGATCCGGCGCACGAGCTGCGCCAGCGCCAGCGGGCCGCGCCAGCGGATCCAGACCTGGTCGACCCACACTTGGCCGCGCCGCCGCGGCACCAGCGGCAAGTGGACCGTCGCAGCCCCGCCGGCGGCGAGGTCGACCGCGACCAGCCGCGGTGGATCAAGGGCGCCGCGCTGCTCGGCGATCAGGTCGCAGTGGGCGGCCCGGCGATAGCCGGCCGCGTCGATGCGCACGGCGACGGCGCCGGCTTCGCCGAGCTGCAGGGCCTCCGGCGGCTGCACGTCGACCCGGAACAGGCGCGCCGGCATCACCAGCGCGGCGTCGCTGGCCAGCGCGATCAACACCAGGGCGCCATAGTCCACGCACCACTGCCAGCGCGATGGATCCCAGGCCAGCACCAGCAGCGACAGCGGCACGCCCGCCGCAAACAGCGCCACGGCGCGGCGGGTCGGGCGGATCATCGGGGGGCCGGGACCTGGTCGAGGATGCCGGCCAGGATGCGGTCGGGATCCTGGCCTTCGATCTCGGCGCCGGGCGACAGCATCACCCGGTGGCGCAGCACCGCCGGTGCCAGCGCCTTGACGTCGTCGGGGATCACGAAGTCGCGCCCCTGGAGGGCGGCGAAGCCGCGAACGGCGCTGGCCAGCATGGTCGCGGCACGGGTCGAGCCGCCGACCTCGAGGGCCGGGTGCTCGCGGGTCGCGCGGACGACGTCGACGATGTAGTCGACCAGCGCGTCGGAGAGCCGGATCGCGGCCACCGCCGCGCGGGCCTGCATCAGGCCGCCGGCATCGGTGACCGCGGCCAGGCCGAACTCGGCCAGCACCGGCAAGGCGGCGCGATGGCCGTGGCGGCGGACGATCTCGCGCTCGTCGTCGCGGCCGGGATAGGCGACCAGGATCTTGAACAGGAAGCGGTCGAGCTGGGCCTCGGGCAGCGGGTAGGTGCCCTGCTGTTCGATCGGATTCTGGGTCGCGACCACCATGAACTGGTCGCCCAGCGGATGGTCGTGGCCGTCGATGGTCACCAGCCGCTCGCTCATCGCCTGCAGCAGCGCCGACTGGGTCTTGGGCGGGGTCCGGTTGATCTCGTCGGCCAGCAGCAGCTCGGTGAAGATCGGACCCTTGGTCAGCACGAAGCTGTTGGTCTGGAAGTTGAACAGGTTGGTGCCGAGCACGTCGCCCGGCATCAGGTCGGGCGTGAACTGGATGCGGCCGAACCGAAGCGCCAGCGACGCCGCGAAAGCCTGGGTCAACAGGGTCTTGGCCGTGCCCGGCACGCCTTCCAGCAGGATGTGGCCGCCGACGAGCAGGCTGGTCAGCATCAGGTCGATGACCTCGTCCTGGCCGACCACCGCCTTGCGCACTTCGCGGCGCATGCCCTCAACGATGGCGCTGATGTCCTCGAGGCTCATCGACCAGTCCCGTCTTCCAGCGGTGGATATCGTTCAGGGCGGCGACCAGGGCCGGGCCTTGGGCGCGCTCGGCCGCGCGCACCCGCGCCGGGCCGTCGATCGGCAGCCGGCGCGCGACCGCAATTCGCTGCAGCCAGCCCAGCAGGGCGTCGCCGGTCAGATCCGGCGGTGCATGGAGGTCCGATGCCGCCGCCCGGACCATCGCCTGTACATAGCGCTGCGCCACCGCCCCGCGATCGCCCGCTGCCGTCAGCAGGCGCGCGGCGCTGCGGATCAGCCCGGCGCGGCCGGCATCGAGCGGTGGCGGCAGCGGCTCCGGCGCGCCGAACCGGCCGACCGTGGCCCACAGCAGCAGGGCCACGGCCACCACCCCGAACGCCGTCGCGACCACGAATGGAAAGCGGAGCAGCAACTGCAGCGGATTGGGCGGCGCGCCGACATAGCCGTGGATCGTCTCGTCGAACACCACCGTGCCCGCGGCGCCGCGCGCCGATTCGAAGAAGGTCACCGCGATCGCCGCGTTGCCCGGAGCCGCCAACCCGTGGTCGGACAGCAGGTCGGGATCGGACAGCACCCAGATCCGCTGGTGCTGCGTCTGCAGCAGACCCAGCAGCACGCCGTCGTCGGTGGCGATGATCGGCTTCAGCCCCTCGGCCCGGACCAGCTGCACCGGCGCGGCCAGGGTCGGGCTGAGGTCCCGATAGCCGTTGACCGTCCAGCGCTCGACCGCACCAGGCCGCCGCACCAGCCGGCTCTTGGGCAGCACCAGGCTGAGCGCCCAGTCGGCCTGGCCGATCGGCACCAGGTCGGCATCCGCGATCCAGCCGGGATGGCGGGTGCTCGGCACGCCCCGCCACTTCGGCAGCACCAACAGCAGCGCCGGGGCGCTCGCGATCATGCGGCCCAGGTCGGGCGGGCCCAGGCCAGGCCTGGGCTCGGCCAGGACCAGCACGCCGCCGGTTCCCAGGCGCGCCAGCGCATTGCCCCGGCTGATCACAATCGGGACCCCCAGCTGGCGCAGCACGTCGACGATACCGGCATAGCCGATCGCCGACCGCGAATAGCTGCTGGGGATCACGTCGGCCGACCCGGGGTCGGCCGGATCGCCGGAGGCCAGCACCGCGAGCAGGCCGACGAACAGCAGCGTCGCGACCGCGATCCAGGCCATCAGGAGGCGCGGCGCCCCGCTCACGGCGTGCGGCCCAGGGCCAGCGCGTCCGCCAGCTCGGCGAAGCGGGCGCGGCAGGCGGCATAGTCATGCGCGCTCGTCGGCCGGGCCCCGAAATGCGTGACCTCGACCCGGAGAATCATGTCGCGGAGCGCCGCCCGCGCCGGTTCCGGCAGCGATGCGCGGCGCAGGATCTCGCGGCTGGTCAGGGAGTCGGCGAGGGCCGCGCCGGGCCGGTCGCGCAGCGCCGCCAGCCCGCCCAGCAGCAGCCGATGCATGGCGTCCGCGATCCGGCCATCGGCGGCAAGGGCATCGGCGGCATCGATGGCGGACGCCGGCATCGCCGCGGCGCCATCGCCCGTAGGCGGCGCCTCCGCCCAGTCCAGCCGGCCGCGGCGGCGCCAGAACGGCAGAACGTCGGTCAGCAGATAGCCGCCGATGCCATAGGCCAGCACCGCGGCGATGACGCCGATGACCACCCACCCCACCCAGCCCGGCAGCGACGGATGCCAGGGCGGCGGTTCGGGACTGGGCATCGCCAGCTGCAGGTCGAGCCGGGCGGCGGCATCCGCGACAGCCTGCCGGATCGTCTCGGACGACGAGGCCGCGGCCAGCAGGCCGACCGTCGGACGAAGGGCCTGCAACCGGAAGCGCACCATCACGGAACCGACGGCCCTCGTCTCTTGCCTACCTATGGTAGTCAGCTGCGGGAGCCCTGGCCAGCGGCTCTTGCCTCACGTTAAAACCGGACAGCAAGGGAGGATGGCCGATGGTGGAGCAACGGACCCTGGCCGGCCAATGCTACTGCCGGGCCGTGCGCTATGCGGTCGCCGACGCGTTCGTCTATGCCGCCAACTGCCACTGCTCGAACTGCCGGCGCGCGACCGGATCCGCGTTCAAACCCTTCGCCGGCATCGCGCGCGACCGGCTGCGCGTGACCCAGGGCGCCGACGCCCTGCTGATCGTGGGCGACGAGACGGGCAACGACACCCATTGCCGGGCCTGCGGATCGCTGCTGTTCTCGGTGGTGCGCGACGGCGCCTTCGTCCATGTCGCCCTCGGCACCCTGGTCGACGCGCCGAGCATCAGCCCCTCGGCGCACATTTTCGTCGGCTCCAAGGCGCCGTGGTTCACGATCACGGACGACTTGCCGCAATACCAGGAACACGTGACTTAGCGGTGCCGTTGATCGGCCCCCGCTGCTCGCCTAAAATCGCGCCATGATCTGGCAGTTGCTGACGCGGCAGTACCGCTGGGGGCCGGGCGGCCTGCCCGAGTGGGACGGCGACGACTACCGGCGCCGCCTCGCTGCCACCATCGCCGCCGCCGTCGCGCTGGCCGTGCTGGGCGCCATCACCTTTTTCGTGATCCACTCGCTGATCGCCAACAATCGCCTGCAGGACTGCGTGCTGGCCGGCCATCACAACTGCGCGCCGATCGAAGCGCCGCGACAGCGGCTGTAGGCGGTTGGAACCCCATGCGCGCGCGCAGCCGGTGCTGCGCCTGGAAGACGGACGCCTGCTGACCGGCGGCGGCGCCTACACCGACGACCTCGTCCTTCCCGGGCAGGCGCACGCGGTCATGCTGCGCAGCCCGCATGCGCACGCCCTGATCCGCGGTATCGAGACCGCGGCCGCCATGGCCGTGCCGGGCGTGCTGGCGGTCCTGACCGGCGCCGACCTGGCCGCCGACGGCCTGCGCGGCCTGCCCGCCGGCAGCGCGCTGATCCAGCTGCCGGGCACCGAGCCGCATCACCGCGCCATGGTCCGTCCGCACCGCCCGGCCCTGGCCCTGGACCGCGTCCGCTTCGTCGGCGAGACGGTGGCCCTGGTGGTGGCCGAGACGGTCGAGGCCGCGCGCGACGCCGCCGAGCGGATCGAGGTCGACTATGCGCCGCTTCAGGCCGTGGTCGAGACGGGCCGCGCCCGCGCCGCCGGCGCCGCGCAGGTCTGGCCGGAGGCGCCCGGCAATATGTGCTTCGAGTGGGCGGCGGGTGACGCCGCCGGCACCGCCACCGCATTCGCGGCGGCCGACCGCGTCGTCCGCGTCGAGTTGGTCAACAACCGCGTCGTCGTCGGCGCGCTGGAGACCCGCGGCGCCATCGGCCGCTACGACCCCGCGACCGGGCGCTACACGCTCGACACCGGCGGGCAGATGCCGCACGGGCTGAAGACCGCGCTGGCCCAGGTGTTCGGCCTGCCGCCCGAGCGCTTCCGGGTGCTGGTGGGCGATGTCGGCGGCAGCTTCGGCATCAAGAACGCGCTCTACCCCGAGCAGGTGCTGGTGCTGTGGGCGGCGCGCCGGCTGGGGCGGCCGGTGCGCTGGATCGGCGAGCGCACCGACGGTTTCGTGTCCGACTACCACGCCCGCGACCAGGTCACGGTCGGCGAACTGGCGCTCGACCGCGACGGCCGGTTCCTGGCCCTGCGCGTCGCCACCACCGCCAATCTGGGCGCCTACCTGGCGCCCAAAGGCCAGCTCTCGCCGACCAGCAACACGCCGGCCCATGCCGGCGTCTACCGCTTGCCCCACGTCCATGTGACGGTGGCGGGAGTCTTCACCCACACGCCGCCGACCGAGGTCTATCGCGGCGCCGGCCGGCCCGAGGCCGTCCACCTGGTCGAGCGGCTGGTCGATCAGGCGGCGCGCGAGTCAGGCCTGGGCCCCGTCGATCTGCGCCGGCGCAACCTGATCAGGCCCGACGCGCTGCCCTACCGCACGGCGCTGGGGCTGGTCTATGACAGCGGCGACTTCGCGGCCACGCTCGACGCCGCCCTCGCCCGCGCCGACTGGGCCGGCTTTCCCGCCCGCCGCGCCGAAGCCCGGGCCCGCAACCGGCTGCGCGGCATCGGCATCGCCCACTACTGCGAGCGCGTCGCCGGCGGCTGGCCCGAGGACGCCTGGCTGGAGCTGGACGGCGACGGCCGCGCCACCGTCCTCGTCGGCACCATGTCGAACGGCCAGGGCCACGAGACCGCCTATGCCCAGATGGTGGCCGAGCAGCTCGGCTTCGACTTCGCGGACATCCGCGTCGTCCAGGGCGACACCGACCGCGTGCCCTCGGGCCACGGCACCGGCGGCTCGGCCTCGATCTCGATCGCCGGCGCCGCCCTGGCCGACGCCGGCCGCGACCTGGTCCGCCAAGCGACCGAGCTGGCCGCCGACCATCTGGAGGCGGCGGTCGCGGACATCGAGTTCGACGCCGGCCAATTCACCGTCGCAGGCACCGATCGCGGGGTCGGCTGGGCCGAGCTCGCCCGCGGCCTCGGCCGCAACGGCCGGCCGGCGCGCCTGTGTGCCACCGGGCATTGGACTCCGGCGACGCCGACCTTCCCCAATGGCTGCCATATCGCCGAGGTCGAGATCGACCCCGAGACTGGCGACGTCGCGATCGTCGGCTACGCCATGGTCCACGACTTCGGCCGCGTGCTGAACCCGCCGCTGCTGGAAGGCCAGCTCCAGGGCGGCGTCGCCCAGGGGCTGGGCCAGGCCGGGTTCGAGCGCGTGGTGTTCGATGCCGGCGGCCAGCTGCTGTCCGGCTCGTGGATGGACTACTGCCTGCCGCGCGCGTCGGACCTGCCGCCGCTCACGCTCCAGACGCTGGCCACGCCGGCCCCGTCGCACCCGCTGGGCATCAAGGGCTGCGGCGAGGCCGGCGCGGCCGGCGGCCCGCCGGCCCTGATGAACGCCGTGCTCGACGCCCTGGCGGTGGTCGGCGTGCGCCACCTGGACATGCCGGCGACCCCCGAGCGGGTCTGGCAGGCGATCCGGGCGGCGCGGAGCTAGGCCGGATATCTCGTGGATTCTACGGCAATATTGGACTCAGGTGCAGGAGCGCGTTCCTGCTTGGGTCACGCGCCGGCGGAGGCTTCGGCGGGCCATGGGCAAAAGGGCTCGATCCGCGCGTGTGCCCGATCGACGACGCGCAGCATCCGAGCCCGTCGATTCAAGCGCGCTGCCGTCTGACTGAAGAGCGAGTCATTGGCGGCGACGACATCGGCATTCATCAGCACATGGAAGTCGTACAGGGCATCCAGCCCGTCCGGCCGGTCCACCAAGTGCCCGCAGGTCAGCGGCGCGAACGCGGCAAAGATGCGGCAGGCGGTGTCGGGCTCGTCAGATGCGACATAGAGCACTGGCTCATCGAAATCGGCCCAAACCTGCTGAAGCCAATCCAGATACAAGCGCGGATCGACCATTTTCGTCTCGTTTTCCGGCAATCTCATATCGCCCAACCTGATGTGAACGGCCACGCAAGTCCGCCCGCGCGCCCTCAGCCGCGCCGTCGCTGCGCCCAGCCGACGCTCCCAGGCTGGTCGCATCGTCAGCATTCCCTGAATCTTCCGCTTGTTGCCGGCATCGCGCCAAAAGTCGAAAAACGGTGAATACAGACGAGCGCCCGATGGCGGGTTCGGCCAATCCTGATGCTCCCCCGTGCCGAGAATGGAACCCACGAGGTTCATGTCCCAGATCACAGGAAGATCGCCCGCTCGGTCACGGGGATCATCGAGATCGAAGAGGAAATGCCCAATCCAATCTGGGGTATGAAGCTCGTATCCAAATTTCTCGGCGTAAAGCCGAGCACTGATGTAGTTGTTCAGCTGATGTCCCAGCCGGCCGACATGCGTCAGGCCAGCGACGCCAATGACTGGCGCCCCCGAGGGTTGCCGGCGCCGAGTGGTGCCAACGACGGCCCTTGCCATCAGCATGGACGTCGTCGATAGAAAGCTTTCATGGATCAGGTTTGACTGCACCGCAAGGCGGGATTGCCAGGCCGCGGCCGCCAGATCGCCGCGGATCGCCTCGGCCTGACTCAGGTAGAAGTGGATCAGGCCCACTGCTTCATGGCCGTGCGGATTGCCATTGGCCGCCTCGTCGCGCAGGAAGGCTTCGAGACGCTGCTTGGCATCATCGCCGCGCCCGGCAAGCAGCAAGCGGCGAATAAAAACGATGAAAACGTCCCAATTTGGGACCAAGCGCCACAATCGGTCGACATAGCTCAAGGCCAAGTCGGCCAGCGGCTCGTCACGCCCTTCGATGATGCACAGGGCAGCCGAATAGAGCGCCTGTGCGTGGCCCGGGTCGACGCGAAGCGCACGCTGGGCCAATTCAAGCCCACCGGCATAGCGCCAGGCAGCCCGGTGCGCCGCGCTGGCCGCCGCCAACGCCCCCGGGTCGTCGGGAAAGCGCCCCATCAGGGCGTCCGCCGCCCGCATCGCGACGTCCGGCATCCCGTCGCGGCAAGCGTCCCGGCACCGGGCAAGCAGCTCGGCATGCTCGTCGCGACTATTGTCGTCGACGCTTGGATCGCCGCTGACGCGGCCGCCACCAGGATGCCCGAGGGCGATCTCGTGCACGGGACCGCTTCCAGCCGCCGCGGGGCCGCCGGACTGGAGAAGCCGGGGCGAGGCCGGTTTGCGCAGATTGGTTGTCATGATCTGATTAAGCCTTGGCTATCACCCTGGCATCACAGTGAGGCTCTCGACCGACTATCACACACCGTTTCGCCGGTTCCAGATGTCCCTGCGCGCTCCGCGGCGCAGAGGTGAGAAGCAGCGTCAGGAATGCGCACTACTTCAACGACGCAACGGAGGTTCGCAGCGTTCTCGATGTCCTGCCCCCTGCGTGATGGGTTTGCGCACCTATTCCGACACGCCACTCACCGCCCCCGCCTCGATCGCCGCCTGCGCTTCGGCCTGGATTGCCGCCCGCATCCAGCCGAGGCCGGGATCCGCCGCCCGGGCCTGGAGCCAGACCAGCGACACCACGAAGGGGGCATCGCGATCGGCGGCGGCGACAGCGTGAGCCCGGCTGCGGCGGCAAAGACCCGTGCGGCGTGGTCCGGGATCGTCGCGATCGCGTCGACCGCTTTCAGCATGGCCACGACGCCGGCGAAATGGGTGGTCGCCGACAGCACGCGGCGCTTCAGGCCTTGGCTGTCCAGCAGGTCGTCGACGATGCCGCGGCGGGCGTCGAACGACACCAGCACATGGGGCCGCGCCAGGAAGTCGCCGAGCGGCAGCGGCACCGGCAGTCCGAGCCTGAGGCCGTCATAGAGACAGGCATAGCCGGCCCGGAACAGCGGCGCCTCGCGGTGGCGGGCCGACAGCACCGGCGCCACGCTGACCGCCAGGTCGATCTCGCCGCCGTCCAGCATGGCGCCCGCCACATGCCGGTTGGCCTGCCGGCAGATCAGCGACAGCCCCGGGCAGCCCGTGCTGGATCCGCCGCGCCAGGCGCGGCATCAGCAGGGCTTCCAGGTCGTCCGACATGCCGAGCGTGAACACCGCTGTGCTGTGCCGGGGATCGAAGCCGGCCGAACCGGCGATCGCCGTGCGCAGGCTGCCGAGCGCCGGCTCGACCAGCCGCGCGATCTCGTGGGCGCGCGCCGTCGGCGCCATGCCGCCCGGAGCGCGCACGAACAGCGGATCGTCGAACTGGCGGCGTAAGCGCGCCAGGGCCGCGCTGATCGCAGCCTGGCTCAGCCGCAGCTCGCGCGCGACCAGGGTGACGCTGCGCAGCCGCATCATCAGGTCGAAGACGACGAACAGGTTGAGGTCGGCTCGGCGGAATTTAGCTTCGTTTATATCGGCCATCAGGTTTAGCAGTTTGGCTTATGGCTACGTCGTCCGCAAACTCCGGCATCCCGACCGCCGGAGGCGACCATGCCCCACCTGCCGATCACCGCGATCCGCGCCGCCCACAGCCTCCTGGCCGGCCGGGTCATGGCGACGCCGCTGGTGCCGCTCGGCACGGCCCGCGTCCTGCTCAAGGCCGAATGCCTGCAGCCGGCCGGCTCGTTCAAGATCCGCGGCGCCACCGTCCGGCTGGCGCAGTTGACCGCGGCCGAGCGGCGGGCCGGCGTCGTCGCCTATTCGACCGGCAATCATGCCCAGGCCGTGGCCCGCGCCGCCGCCGACGCCGACGTGCCGGCCACCATCGTGATGTCGCCGGATGCCCCGGCGGCCAAGGTCGAGGCGACCCGCGGCCTGGGCGCCACGGTCGTTATGGCGGCGCCCAGCTCGGCGGCGCGCCGCGCGCTGGCCGAACAACTGGCCCGCGAGCGCGGCCTGGCCCTGGTGCCGCCCTATGACGACCTGGCCGTCATGGCCGGCCAGGGCACGATCGGCCTGGAGATCCTGGACCAGATGGCAGCCAGTCCGCCGGCGGCGGTCTATGTCCCGGTGGGGGGCGGCGGGCTGCTGGCCGGCATCGCGGCCGCGATCAAGCAGGTGGCGCCGGCGGTGCGGGTGATCGGCGTCGAACCGGTGCTTGAGGACGACGCCTGCCGCGCCTTCCGCAGCCGCCAGCCGGTCCGGCTGCCCGGTCCCAGCGAGTCCATCGCCGATGCCGTCAAGGTCCAGGAGCTGGGGCGGCTCACCCTGCCGCTGATCCTGGCCCATGTCGACGACATGGTCGCCGTGCCCGAGGCGGCGATCGCCGCGGCCTGCCGGGCCTGCGCCGAGGCCGCGCGCCTGGTGGTCGAGCCGAGCGGCGCCCTGGCCGCCGCGGCGGCGCTGGCGGCCGCCGACACCGGCCCCATCGTCGCAATCGCCAGCGGCGGCAATATCACGCTCGACCGCTTGGCGGCGCTCCGCGCCTGACCGGTCAGGCCACTTCCGCCAACGGCCGCGCCACGGCGCCGGCGGCCCGGCCGCTATCCAGCGCACGGCATCGGCCACCATCGCGGCCAGCATGACGCCAAAGAGAGACCCCAGTGGGGTCCTTTTTGGTTGACTGGCAACCCCATTGGGGTAGCGTGGTGAGCATGGCTGAGCGCCCGGTAACCGTCGTCGAGCTGTCGACGTTTCTAAGGTCGGCCGAAGCCGCCGGGATGGATGAGGCAGAGCGCGGGGCGCTCGTGGACCACTTGGCGCGTAATCCGCTGACCGGTGCGCTGATCAAGGAGACTGGCGGCGTGCGGAAGCTGCGCTTCGCGCGCCCCGGCGGCGGCAAGAGCGGTGGTTTCCGGGCGGTGTACTATTTCCATGACGAAGGCGCCCCGATTTACGCGATCCTGGCCTATGGCAAGGGTCAGCAGGTCGAGCTGAGCCCGCCGCAGCGCAAGGCGGCCGCATCACGCGTGTCGCACGCGACACGCGATAGTTGGTGGAGGCGCTGAAGGCGGCGATCCGGGGTGCCCGGAACAGAAAGGCAGGAACGTGATGGACAAGCTGGGCGCGATGTTGTTGGAGGGGCTCGAGGAGGCCGTCGCGCACGCGCGGGGCGACAAGACCGCGGCCCGGGAGCGGGTGGTCATGGTCCGCGTGCCCGATCGGATCGACGTCGCGGCGATCCGCAGCCGGCTCGGCCTGAGCCGGCCGGCGTTCGCCGCGCGCTTCGGGTTCAGCGTGAAGACGCTCACTAAATGGGAAACGGGCGAACGACAACCCGAGGGGCCGGCGCGCGCCTATCTCACAGTGATCGCGCGCGATCCGGACGCGGTAGAGCGCGCGCTCTCAGCCGCCTGACAAATCGCCGCCTGACCGGTCAGGCCGCCTCGGCCACCGGCCGCATCACGGCGCCGGCGGCCCCGGCCGCAATCCCGTGCACGGCGTCGGCCACCATCGCCGCCAGCCGCGCGGCCGGGACGTCCAGATCAGGCTTGGCCCGGTGCAGGGTCAGGGGCAGCACCGGCAAGGGCGGCAGCCCGGCCTCGCCCGGTTCCAGCGCGCGCACGCCGGCCGGCAGCCCCAGCTCGGAGCGGATACCGATCCCCAGCCCCGCCGCGATCGCGGCGTAGAGGGCGCCCAGATTCGAGCTGGTGAACACCAGCCGCCACGCGATCCCGGCATGGTCCAGGGCCGCGATCGGCGACTCGCGGAACAGGCAGGGCGCCTCGAACGCCGCCAGCGGCAGCGGCGAGTCGCCCGGCCAGGGCGCCGCCGCCGGGCCGATCCAGCGCATCGGCATCTCGGCCAGCCGCTCGCCCGGCACGCCGGGCGCCTCGCCCCACGCCAGCGCCAGGTCCAGGCCGCCGGCGGCGACGCGCTCGATCAGCTCGCCGTTGCGGCAGACCCGCGCCTCGATGCGCAGCTTGGGATGGGCCCGGGCGAAGCGGCCCAGCACGTCGGGCAGCAGCGACTCGCCGAAATCCTCCTGCAGGCCCAGCCGCACCCAGCCCTCGAGATCGGCGCCGCGCACGGCCGCTGCCGCCTCGTCGTTGAGCGCCAGCAAGCGGCGGGCATAGGCCAGCATGGTCTCCCCGGCCGGGGTCAGCGCCAGGCCGCGCCCGGCCTTGCGGAAGATCGGCGTGCCCGCCTGCTCCTCCAGCTTGCGCAACTGGGCGCTCACCGCCGAGGTCGAGCGGCCCAGCCGGTCGGCCGCCTTGGCGTAGCTGCCCAGCGCCATGCCGGCGGCGAAGCTGC
Source organism: uncultured Comamonadaceae bacterium (assembly GCA_964511405.1). Lineage (GTDB taxonomy): Bacteria > Pseudomonadota > Alphaproteobacteria > Elsterales > Elsteraceae > CAZEFK01. Next base: position 20,612 of record CAZEFK010000071.1, read on the forward strand.
GCAGCACATCCAGGTCGAAGGTCACGCGGGCCATGATCACAGTCCCGTATTTCCGGATTGATGGTTCGAATATTCCTGATTTTAGGAACGATGGTGGGCGCCCATGTTCGGTCCGTCAAGGCCTCCATGGAGGGGGCCTGCAGGAGGATCCGCCGATGACCCCGACCGCGTTCGATCGCCGCCACCGCTGGAAGGTGCTGGGCGTGGGCGTCGCGGCCAACGCCAGCTTCGCCGCCGCCTTCTCCGGGATCCCCGCCACCGCGGTCACGATGCGCGACGGCTTCCGCCTGGACAATGCCGGCCTCGGCCTGGCCTTCGGCCTGTTCGGCCTGGGCATCGCGGTCAGCGAGCTGCCCTGGGGCGTGCTCACCGACCGCTGGGGCGACCGCCGCGTGCTCCTGGGCGGGCTCGGCGCCACCGGCTTCGCCTTGGCGGCTATGGCCGCAATCGTCACACCCGCTGCCGGCCTGCCCTGGCTCGCCGCCGGCCTGCTGCTGGTCGGGCTGCTCGGCGGCAGCGTCAACGGCTCGAGCGGCCGCGCCGTGATGGCCTGGTTCCGCGACGGCGAGCGCGGCCTGGCCATGAGCATCCGGCAAACGGCGATCCCACTCGGCGGCGGATTGGGGGCGCTGGCGCTGCCCGGCCTCGCCGCCAGCGCCGGCTTCATCGCCGTGTTCGGCGGCCTGGCGCTGCTGTGCCTGGCCACGGTCGCGTTCGCCTGGGCATGGCTGCGCGATCCGCCGGGCGCGGCGGCCGGCGCGCCGGCCGGCCGGGCGCCGCTGGCCGACATCATGATCTGGCGCGTCGCCGTGGCGATCGGCGTGCTGTGTCTGCCGCAGCTCGCGGTGGTGACCTTCGGCGCCGTGTTCCTGCACGATGCCGGCGGCGCCGGGGTCGCGGCGATCAGCGTCGGGCTGCTGGCCATGCAGGCGGGCGCCGGCGCCCTGCGGGTGTGGAGCGGGCGCTGGACCGACCGCCACGGCAACCGCCGCCGCTACCTGCGCGGCTCGGTACTGCTGAGCGCCGCCCTGTTCGCGGCCCTGGCCCTGACCGCCGCGGTGCTGCCCGGCGCGCCCCTGCCACTGGCCGCGGCGATGCTGGCCTCAGGCGTCGCGGTCTCGTCCTGGCACGGCGTCGGCTATGCCGAACTCGCGATCCTGGCCGGTCCGCAGCGGGCCGGCACCGCCCTGGGCCTGGCCAACACCTGCGTGTTCGCGGCCTATATCGTGGCGCCGATGGCGGTGCCGCCGCTGCTGGCGCTGGGATCCTGGCCGGCGGTGTGGCTGGCCGCGGCCGCCGCCGCATTGCTGGCCTTGCCGATCTTCCCGGCGCCGCGCCCGGCTGCCGTTGCGCTGGCTCGCGGGGTATAGTCGCTGCCCCTGGACGAGAGGTGCCGATGACCCTGGCCGCAACCGACACCGGCGCCGGCCCGCCGCTGGTGGTTCTGCACGGGCTGTTCGGCTCGGGCCGGAACTGGGCGACGATCGCCAAGCAGCTGGGTGCAATCCGGACGGTCCACGCGCTCGACCTGCCCAACCACGGCCAGTCGCCCTGGACCGAGCGCATGGGCTACCCGGACATGGCCGCTGCCGTCCGGTCCTGGATGGACGGGCGCGGCATCGGCCGCGCCGCCCTGCTCGGCCACAGCATGGGCGGCAAGGCGGCCATGGTCCTGGCGCTGACCGATCCCGCCCGGGTCGAGCGGCTGGCGGTGGTCGACGTGGCGCCGGTGCGCTATCCGCCGCACCTGTTGTCCTACGTGGCGGCGATGCGGGCGGTCGATCTTTCGCGCGTGACCCGGCGCGCCGAGGTCGACGCCCATCTGGCGGCGGTGGTCGACGATCCGGCCGAGCGCCAGTTCCTGCTGCAGAACCTGGTCAACGCCGACGGCGGCTTTCGTTGGCGGCTCAACCTGCCGGTCCTGGAGGCCGCGCTGCCCGACATCTCCGGCTTCCCCGACCTGCCCGCCGGTGCCGCCTATCCCGGCCCGACCCTGTTCATCGCGGGCGGGCGCTCGGGCTATGTCCGGCCCGAGCACGAGCCGGCGATCCGGGCGCGGTTTCCCGAGGCCCGCCTGGTCCGGGTGCCCGGCGCGGGCCATTGGGTCCACGCCGAGCAGCCCGCCGCCATGCTGGACGCCCTGGGGCCGTTCCTGGCGGGGTGAGCCGCAACGGACGTTGCGGCCGGCTTGCATCACTTGGCAAAAAAATCACAGTTGGCCTACGCGAGTGTGGCTATGCGGCGAATTGCCCTTGTGAATCAGCGACATTCAGCGCAAATATCGGCCCGAATGAGGGTTTGGCCCGGACCGTTGGGCTGAAGCCGGAGGGGGTCGCTTGTGTCCGCAGCGCCACAGAGATGCGGGCCGGGAGACCTCTGGGACAGGTGCTTTAAAGCGGGCGTGCTACCCGGACGTCAGGACCCAATCGGACGCGCAACCGGCCAGTCGATCGTGGGGCTGCTCCACTTAGAAACCAAGGATGACAAGAAGATGCGCAAGACATATTTGTTCGTCGCCCTCGCGGGTTTCACGCTGAGCGGCTGCATGATCAACGACGCCTACGACGTCAACGCGATCAATGCGACGCAGCCCTCGGGCGGCACGGCCTTCACCCAGGCTCTGCTGACCGAGTACCGGGCGCTCGCCAACGACGAGGCGGCGCGCGAGACCCAGTATGACGACGCCGGCTGGTATGCCCGCAAGGGCATGGCGGCAGGCGCCGGCCAGGTTGTCGTGCCCGAGGATCCGGCCCAGTTCGTCGGCCCGCACTGGCACGTCGCCGCCGACCGCATGCCCGACCTGCAGGCCGCCCGCGGCCGCCTGATGGCGGCGCTGGACGGCGGCGCGCGCGACCGCGTGCCCGGTCCGGCCGCCCACTCGCAGGCGCTGTATGACTGCTGGGTCGAGGAAGACGCCGAGCAGGACTACACCTCGACCTGCAAGAAGGACTTCCTGGCCAGCGAGTCGCTGATCGAGACCGTCCAGACTCCCGCGCCGCAGCCGGCCCCGGCACCGGCGCCGGCCCCGGTGGCCCAGCGCTCGTACCAGGTGTTCTTCGACTTCGACCAGTCGGTCATCACGGCCGCGGCCGCGCGCGTCATCGCCGAGGCGGCGCAGAACGCCAAGTCGGGCGGCACCAGCCGCATCGACCTGACCGGCCACACCGACGCCGCCGGCACGGTCAAGTACAACCTGGCCCTGTCCGAGCGCCGCGCCGCCGCGGTCAAGGCCGAGCTGGTGCGCGACGGCATCACCGCCAGCATGATCGCGACCAAGGGCGTCGGTAAGGCTGGCCAGCTGGTTCCGACCGGCGACGGCGTGCGCGAGCCGCAGAACCGGCGCGTGGAGATCGTGCTCCAGTAGGCAGCGACGCTCCGGCCCACGGCCGGCAGAAGTCGACGGGCCCCGCCGCAAGGCGGGGCCCGTTCTGTTTTGGCGCGGGGACGACCGCGCCCCTTCGACGGTATAGTCTCCTGACCGCCCCGGATCGGGCAGGAGCCGTCGAGACGCATGACCAAGCTGATCGCGGCCGTCCTGGTGGTGGCCGCCACCGTCGCCGGATATGGCTGGTGGAGCGGCCGGCTGCCCGGATCCGCGGCCGCCGGCGCGACGGCGGCCAACGGCCATGCCGATGCCCCGCCCCCGACCGTCACGGTGGCGCCGGTCACGACCCGCGACATCGACGTCTTCCTGGACGGCCTCGGCACCGTCGCCGCCTACAACACGGTCACGATCCGGCCGCGGGTCGACGGCCAGATCGTCCGCATCGCCTTCCGGGAAGGCCAGGACGTCAAGGCCGGCGACCTCCTGGCTCAGATCGATCCGCGGCCGTTCCAGGCCCAGCTCGCCCAGGCCATGGCCAACCGGCAGAAGGACCAGGCGCAACTGGCCAACGCCCGCCTGGACCTGGAGCGGGCGATCGAGCTGGAACGCCGCGGCGTCGGCCCGCGCCAGGCCACCGACACCCAGCGCGCCCTGGTCGCCCAGCTCGAGGCCGCCGCCGCCGCCGACCAGGCGATGATCGACAGCGCCAAGGTCCAGCTGGACTACGCCCAGATCACCGCGCCGATCGACGGGCGCATCGGCATCCGCCAGATCGACGTCGGCAATATCGTGCACCAGGCCGATTCCGCAGGCCTGGCGGTGATCACCCAGGTGCAGCCGATCTCGGTCCTGTTCTCGCTGCCCCAGGACAACCTGCTGGCGATCTCGGACGCCATGGCCACGGGCCCGCTCGCGGTGCAGGCCTACAGCCGCGACAACCGGGTCGAGCTGGGATCGGGCACGCTGGCGCTGATCGACAACCAGATCGATCCCCAAACCGGGACGATCAAGCTCAAAGCCACCTTCGCCAATGCCGGGCGCCGGCTGTGGCCCGGGCAGTTCGTCAATGTCCGACTGCATCTGGCGACCCGGCCGGCGGTCCTGGTCGTGCCGGCCTCGGCGGTGCAGCGGGGGCCGCAGGGTCCCTATGTCTACCTGCTGAAGCCCGACACTAGGGTCGAGATGCGCCCGGTGTCGACGGGCCCGACCGAGGACGGCGCGACGGTGATCGAGGGCGGCCTCGCCGCCGGCGATCGCGTGGTGTCGGAAGGCCAGTACAAGCTGCAGCCGGGCGGCCGGGCGACGGTGGCGGCGCCCTCATGACCCTGTCGCAGGTCTTCATCGTCCGGCCGATCGCGACGTCGCTGCTGATGCTCGGCCTGCTGATCCTGGGCGTGCTGGGGTACCGGGCGCTGCCGGTGGCGGCGCTGCCGTCGGTCGATTTCCCGACCGTGCAGGTGACCACGACCCTGCCCGGCGCCAGCCCGTCGACCATGGCGCAGGTGGTGACCACGCCCCTGGAAATCCAGCTCGGCCAGATCTCGGGCATCGCGGCGATGACCTCGACCAGCGCCTTCGGCGTCTCCACCATCACCCTGCAGTTCACGCTCACCCGCGACATCGACGCCGCCGCCCAGGACGTGCAGGCGGCGATCGCGGCATCGGCCGGCGTGCTGCCCAAGACGCTGCCGGGGCCGCCCAGCTATCGCAAGGTCAACCCGGCCGACACGCCGATCCTGATCCTGGCCCTGACGTCGGACACCCTGCCGCTGGCTCAGCTCAACGACGTGGCCGACACGGTACTGGCCCAGCGCCTGGCCCAGGTCGACGGCGTCGGGCTTGTTTCGATCGAAGGCAACCAGAAGCCGGCGGTGCGGCTGCAGCTCAACCCGGCCGCCCTGGCCGGCCTGGGGCTGACGCTGGAGGACGTGCGCACGGCCATCGGCACCGCGACCGTCGACATCCCCAAAGGCCTGATCGACGGCGCGCGTCTCAGCTACGCCATCGGCGCCAACGACCAGCTCTACACCGCCGACGCCTACCGCCGGCTGGTCGTGGCCTATCGGAACGGCGCGCCGGTGCGCCTGGGCGACGTCGCCGAGGTCGTCGACGGCAGCGAGAACCGCAAGCTCGCGGCCTGGGTCGGCGACCGCCCGGCCATCGTGCTCGATATCCAGCGCCAGCCGGGCGCCAACATCATCGACACCGTCGACCGCATCCAGGCGGTGCTGCCCCGGCTGCGGGCGGCGATGCCCAAGGGCGTGACCGTGACCGTGCTGACCGACCGGACCCGGACCATCCGCGCCTCGGTCGCCGACGTCCAGGCGACGCTGCTGCTGACCGTGGCGCTCGTGGTCGGCGTCATCTTCCTGTTCCTGCGCAAGGCCTGGGCGACCGTGATCCCCAGCGTGGCGCTGCCGCTGTCGCTGGTCGCCACCTTCGGGGTCATGGCGCTGGCGGGCTTCAGCCTCGACAACCTGTCGCTGATGGCGCTGACCATCTCGGCCGGCTTCGTGGTCGACGACGCCATCGTCATGATCGAGAACATCGTGCGCCACCTGGAGGCCGGCGAGCCGCCGCTCGAGGCCGCGCTCAAAGGGGCGCGCCAGATCGGCTTCACCGTGGTGTCGCTGACCGTGTCGCTGGTCGCGGTGTTCATCCCGTTGCTGTTCATGGGCGGCGTGGTCGGCCGGCTGTTCCGGGAATTCTCGATCACGCTGTCGGTCGCGGTCGTGGTCTCGGCGATCGTGTCGCTGACCCTCACGCCCATGATGTGCGCCCAGCTGCTCAAGCCCGTAGCCGAGGCGCGACCGGGCCGGGTCTTCCGCTGGACCGAGCGGGGCTTTGCCCGGCTGCTGGCCGGCTATGAGCGGGGCCTGCGGCTGGTCCTGCGCTGGCAGCGCCTGACCCTGGCGCTGACCCTGGCGACCCTGGCCGGCACGCTCTGCCTCTACGTGGCCATCCCGAAAGGGTTCCTGCCGCAGCAGGACACCGGCCTGATCTCCGGCACCACCGAGGCGCCGCCTGATATCGCGTTCCCGGCCATGGCCGAGCGCCAGCGCCGGCTGGCCGCGATCGTCCTGGCCGATCCCGACGTCGCCAGCGTCGACAGCATCGTTGGCGTCGGCAGCGTCAACCCCACCACCAATGTCGGGCACCTCTACATCAACCTGAAGCCGCGCCGGGAGCGCAGCGCCGGCGCCGACCAGGTGATCGCGCGGCTGCGGGCCGCGACCGCCGCCCTGCCCGGCATCAGCCTGTTCATGCAGGCCGTGCAGGACATCCAGGTCGACGCGCACGCCAGCCGCACCCAGTACGCTTATGTCCTGCAGGACGCCGACGTGCCGGAGCTGGAGGCCTGGGCGCCCCGGCTGCTGACCGCCTTGCGCGCGGCGCCGGAGCTGGCGGACGTCGCCAGCGACCAGCAGCTCGGCGGCCTGGAGCTGGCCATCGACATCGACCGCGACCAGGCGGCGCGGCTCGGCGTGCTGCCCCAGGCGATCGACGACACCCTGTACGACGCCTTCGGCCAACGGCAGGTCGCGACCGTCTACACCCAGCTCAACCAGTATCACGTGATCCTGGAGGTCGAGCCGCGGTTCCAGGCCGATCCCTCGGCCCTGGACAAGCTGTACGTCAAGGCTCAGGGCGGGCCGCCGGTGCCGCTCGGCAGCTTCGCACGGCTCGCCGCCCGCACGGCACCGCTGGCCGTGCAGCATCTGGGGCAGTTCCCGGCCGTGACCTTGTCCTTCAACCTGGCGCCCGGCACGTCGCTGGGCCAGACGCTGGACGCCATCCAGCACGCCGAACGCGCGATCGGCCTGCCCGAGGCGGTGGCCACCAGCTTCGCCGGCAGCGCCGCCGAGTTCCGCGCCTCGCTTGCCAGCGAGCCGATCCTGATCCTGGCGGCGGTGATCGTGGTCTATATCGTGCTGGGGGTGCTGTACGAGAGCTACGTCCACCCGATCACGATCCTGTCGACCCTGCCCTCGGCCGGGGTCGGCGCGCTGCTGGCGCTGATGCTGGCCGGCGACGAGCTCACGATCCTGTCGCTGATCGGCATCATCCTGCTGATCGGCATCGTCAAGAAGAACGCGATCATGATGATCGACTTCGCCCTCGACGCCGAGCGCAGCCTGGGGATGCGGCCGGACCGCGCGATCTATCAGGCCTGCGTGCTGCGCTTCCGGCCGATCATGATGACCACGATGGCGGCCCTGCTCGGCGCCCTGCCGCTGGCGCTCGGCACCGGCAGCGGGTCGGAGCTGCGGCGGCCGCTCGGCATCGCCATCGTCGGCGGCCTGCTCGTGTCGCAGGTCCTGACCCTGTACACGACGCCGGTCGTCTATCTGCTGTTCTGCCGCCTGACCGGCCGCCTCAGCGCCCGCTTCGCGCCCCGGGCGCCCGAGGCGCCACGGGCGCCCGAGGCGCCACCGGCGCCCGAGGCGCCACCGGCGACCGCAGCGGAGCCGGTCCCCGGCCCGGCCGATTGAGCATCATGGGGCTGTCGGCGCCGTTCATCCACCGGCCGGTCGGCACCTCGCTGCTGATGATGGGGGTGCTGCTGCTGGGCCTGGTCGCCTATCGGGCGCTGGGCGTGGCGGCACTGCCCTCGGTCGACCTGCCGACCATCCGCGTCTATGGTTACCTGCCCGGCGCCAGCCCGCAGACCATGGCGGCCTCGGTCGCCACGCCGCTGGAACGCCAGCTCGGCCAGATCGCCGACGTCACCCAGCTGACCTCGACCAACGCCCTGGGCTCGACCGAGATCGGCATTCAGTTCGCGCTGGGCCGCGACATCAACGGCGCCGCGCGCGATGTCCAGGCCGCGATCAACGCCGCCGGCGCGGACCTGCCCAAGGACATGCCGGGCCCGCCGATCTACCGCAAGTCCAACCCCGCCGCCTATCCCGTGATCCAGCTTGCCCTGGTCTCGGACGCCCTGCCCGGCGGCACGGTGTTCGACTATGCCGACACCGTGGTCGCCCAGAAGCTGTCGCAGCTGCCGGGGGTGGCCGAGGTGCTGGTGTGGGGCGCCGGAAAGAGCGCCGTGCGCGTCCGCGCCGATCCGGCGGCGCTGGCGGCCATGGGTCTCAGTCTGGAGGACCTGCGCACCGCCCTCGCGGCGTCGACCGCTGCGGGCCCCACGGGCAGCCTCGACGGCGACCGGCTGTCCTGGACGCTCGCCGCCAACGACCAGCTTAGCCGGGCCGAGCAATATAGGCGCGTGATCGTGGCCTGGAAGAATGGCGCCGCGGTCCGGGTCGGCGACGTCGCGACCGTGACCGACGACGTCACCAACCGCCGCAGCGCCGCCTGGTACAACGACCATCGCGCCGTGATGGTCGCCGTGATCCGCGAGCAGGACGCCAACATCGTCGAGGTCGTCGACGCCGTCCACGCCGCCCTGCCCCAGCTCTCGCACTGGATCCCGCCGGCGATCCGCATCGCCCCTGTGTCGGACCGCTCGGCCACCATCCGGGCCGGCATTGCCGACGTCCAGGTCACGCTGCTGCTGACCGCGGCGCTGGTGGTGCTGGTGATCCTGGTGTTCCTGCGCCGGTTCTGGGCGACCGCGATCCCCAGCGCCACCATTCCGGTGGCGCTCGCCGGCACCGCCGCGCTGATGTGGGCCTGCCGCTACACCCTCGACAACCTGTCGATGATGGCGCTGACGGTGGCGATCGGCTTCGTGGTCGACGACGCGATCGTGATGATCGAGAACATCGCCCGCCACGTCGACGCCGGCGAGCCGCCGCTCGCAGCCGCGCTCAAGGGCGCCCGGCAGATCGGCTTCACGGTGGTCTCGATCACGGCGTCGCTGGTCGCGGCCTTCATCCCGCTCCTGTTCATGGCCGGGGTCACTGGCCGCTTCTTCCGCGAGTTCTCGGTCACGCTGAGCGGCGCCATCGTGATCTCGGCGGCGGTGTCGCTGACGCTGACGCCCGGCCTGTGCGGCCGGTTCCTTACGCGCGCGGAGCCGGGCACCGGGATCCTGCCGCTGCGCCTGTGCGAGCGCGGCTTCCAGGCTCTGCAGCGGGCCTATGCGGCAAGCCTGGCCTGGTGCCTGGACCGCCGGCCGCTGATGCTGGCGGTGACCTTGGCGGCCATGGCCGGCAGCGTCCACCTCTATGGCAGCCTGCCCAAGGGCTTCGTGCCGCCGCAGGACACCGGGCTGATCTGGGGCAGCGTCGAAGGCCCGCAGGACATCAGCTTCCCGGCCATGGCCGAGCGGCAGCAGGCGCTGGCGCGCCTGATCCTGGCCGATCCCGCGGTGGAGAGCCTGGGCGCGTATCTGCCGGATGGCGCGGGCAGCGCGGTCAACGATGGCGGGATGCTGATCCGGCTGAAGCCGCGCGACCAGCGCCGGATGAGCGTCACGGCGGTCATCGACCGCCTGCGCGACCGGACCCGACGCCTGTCCGGCATCGCCGTCTACATGCAGCCGATCTACGACTTCGGCTTCGGCGCCCGGCGGGGCAAGGCGCTCTACCAGTACACGCTGCGCGACCCCGATGTCGCCGAGCTGGACCACTGGACCGGCCTGGTCGAGGCGCGGTTGCGCCAGATGCCAGAGCTGCGCGACGTCGCGCTCGACCGCAAGACCGCCGGTCTGCAGGCGGCGCTGACCATCGACCGCGATGCCGCCGCGCGCCTCGGCGTGTCGCCGGCGGCGATCGACAACACCCTCTACGATTCCTTCGGCCAGCGCCAGGTCGCGACCTACTACCGCTCCTTCAACAGCTTCAAGGTGGTCCTGGAGGCCGACCCGGGCCTGGCGCCGGGCGTCGAGGCGCTGGACCGCATCCGCGTCAAATCGACGTCGGGCGCCATGGTGCCGCTCGGCGCCTTCACCCGCATGCAGCCGGCCAACTCCACGCTGGCCGTGGCCCACCAGGGCCAGGTCCCGGCGGTCACGATCTCGTTCAACCTGGCGCCCGGCGTCTCGATCCGCCAGGCCACCGACCGGATCGACCGGGCCATGGACGCGTGGCAGCTGCCGGAGGGCCTGCGCGCCAGCTTCGAGGGCAACGCCCGCGGCTACCGCTCCGCCATCGACAGCCAGCCGCTGCTGATCCTGGCCGCGGTCGCGATGGTCTACCTGGTCCTGGGGATCCTGTACGAAAGCCTGATCCACCCGGTGACCATCCTGTCGACCCTGCCCTCGGCCGGCCTCGGCGCCCTGTTGGCGCTCGATGCGGCCGGCGCCGAGCTGACGCTGATCGCGCTGATCGGCATCATCCTGCTGATCGGCATCGTGAAGAAGAACGCGATCCTGATGATCGACTTCGCGATCGACGTGGAGCGCCGCGAGCGCAAGTCGCCGCGCGAGGCGATCTTCCAGGCCGCGATGCTGCGCTTCCGCCCGATCATGATGACGACCATGGCCGCCGCGCTGGGTGCGGTCCCGCTCGCCCTCGGCCTCGGCGAAGGCGCGGAGCTGCGCCGGCCGCTCGGCATCTCGATCGTGGGCGGCCTGCTCGTGAGCCAGCTCCTCACGCTCTACACGACCCCCGTGATCTACCTGTACCTCGACCAGCTGCAGTTCCTGAAGCGCCGCCGCCGCGAGCGCGACCTGCGTGATCCTTCCCCCGTGACCGTCCCGCGATGAATAAGCTCGTCCTGCTCGCCTGCGTGCCCCTCGCCGCCTGCATGGTGGGGCCCGACTATTCGCGGCCCGACGTCGAGACTCCGGCCGCGTACAAGGAGGCCGGCGACTGGGTCGTCGCGAACCCGGCCGATGCCGTGCCGCGCGGCAAATGGTGGGAGATCTTCGGCGACCCCGTCATGAACGGCTTGATGGAGCAGGTCGACGTCTCGAACCAGTCGCTGAAGGCGGCGCAGGCGCGCTACGACCAGGCGCG
>CAZEFK010000072.1:0-31454 GCA_964511405.1 uncultured Comamonadaceae bacterium
TCGCCATCGCCCGCGCCCTGGCGCTGGAACCCGAGGTGCTGGTCGCCGACGAGCCGGTGTCGGCCCTCGACGTCTCGGTGCAGGCGCAAGTGCTGCGGCTGCTCGACGACCTCAAGGCGCGGCTCGGCCTGTCGATGCTCTTCATCACCCACGACCTGCGGGTGGCGGCCCAGATCTGCGACCGCATCGCCGTCATGCGCCGCGGCGAGATCGTCGAGCTGGGTCCGACCGCTGCGCTGTTCGCCGCCCCCCGGTACCCTTACACCCGCGACCTGCTGGCCGCGGTGCCGGGCGGCGGCCGCGTCGCCGTGGCCGCCGACGTGGCCGGTTGATGTCATGGCGGGTCCGCGTCGCTGTACACCGCCGTCATGCCGGCTCCGTCGCAGGGTCGCGCCCCGGTCCTAACGCGGGTATCGTCGGCGGTCGACAGTCATGGAGTGCCCGATGTCCGCCACCCTGCGCCCCTGGCCCGGCAATGATGCCGATCCCATCCAGCAGACCCGCGTCGACCTGGCGGCGGCCTACCGGCTGGTGCACCGGATGGGGCTGGACGACAGCATCTTCACCCACATTTCGGCGCGGCTGCCGGGCAGCCACCGCTTTCTGCTCAATTCCTACGGGATGAGCTTCGACGAGGTGACCGCGTCGAACCTGGTCACGATCGACCTCGACGGCACCGTCGTCGACGATCCCGTGGGCAACGGCATCAACGCGGCGGGTTTCACCATCCACAGCGCCATCCACGCCGCCCGGCCCGACGTCGAATGCGTGCTGCACACCCACACCGTGGCCGGTGTGGCGGTGTCCTGTCAGCGCGACGGACTGCGGCCGCTGAACCAGTGGGCCATGCAGTTCGCCGGCCGCACCGCCTATCACGCCTATGAAGGCATCGCGCTCGACTTGGACGAGCGCGAGCGGCTGGCCACCGACCTCGGCGATCAGCTGGTGCTGATCCTGCGCAACCACGGCCTGCTGACCTGTGGCCGCTCGGTCGGCGAGGCGTTCATTCTGATGCACAACCTCGAGCGCTCCTGCCGCGCCCAACTGGCGCTGCAGGCAGCGGGCGCCCCGATCGCCGAGCCGGACCCCCAGGTCGTGGCCAGGACCACCCAGCAATATCTCGACTGGGAGCGGATCCGCGGGGCCGATGACGGCATCGACCTGGAATGGCGGGCATTCAAGCGCCGCCTCGACCGGACGGATCCGGACTATTGCCGCTGACTCACCCTCGGTAGCGCAGCCTATCCACCAGCAGGGCAAAGGCTGCGGAATGCTGCCGGTTGCTGGGATAATACAGGTGATACCCTGAAAAGGGCGGACACCAGCTCGCGAGCACCCTGACCAGGGCACCGCTCGCGAGGTGGGGCTCCACCTGTTGCTGGGTCAGATAGGCCAGGCCAAATCCGTCCAGCGCGGCCTTGAGGATGAGGCCGGCCGTATTCAGCACCAGTGCGCCCTCGACCCGCACGCGCAGCACGCGCCCGTTCTTTTCGAACTCCCACGCATAGAGACCGTGGGCCGGGAGGCGCAGGTTGATGCAGTCGTGAGCCGTCAGATCCTGCGGTGTCCGTGGCGGCGGGTGCGTCGCCAGATATGCGGGCGAGCCGACGACCGCCATGCGCATATCGGGGCCGATCGGCACCGCGATCATGCCACGGGCGACATTGCCGCCGGGGCGCACGCCGGCATCGAAGCCTGCTGCCGCAATATCGGTCAGTCCGTAGTCGACGACGATCTCGACCGTGATGTCGGGATAGTCGGGCAGGAGCGTCTTCAGGGCCGGCCACAAGATGGCTTCGGCCGCGTTTTCCGTCGAGGTCAGCCGGATGGTGCCGGCCGGCTTGTCCCGTAACCCGGTCAGCGCGGTCAGCTCCTGATTGATCGCCTCGAAGCGGGGCGCGGCCGTCCGCAGCAGGCGCTCGCCGGCTTCGGTCGGCGCGACGCTGCGCGTAGTCCGTGTCAGCAGCCGAATCCCCAGCCGCGCTTCGAGCCCGCGGATCGTCTGGCTCAGCGCCGATTGCGACACGCCGAGCTTGGCGGCCGCGCGCGTGAAGCTCCGCTCCTGCGCGACCGCGACGAAGGCGGCCAGGGTGTCGAAGCTCGCTCCATCCATTCAGAAGCCTGACTAATGAGTCCATGTGAATAGTAGCCGCTAATCGCTGGACGGCACACTGCCTAGATTCTCTCCAAGCGAAACCTCAGCTTGGTCGGAGATCATCGATGGACATCAAACGCGTGGGCTCCCAGCCGTCGGGCCACGGTCCGGAGGCGTATTTCACGGGCGCGGTTCGCATCGATCCCTTGGCTGCGCCACCCGGGCCCGCGCGCGTGAGCATGGCGCTCGTCACCTTCGAGGCCGGCGCCCGCACGGCCTGGCACACGCACCCCCTGGGTCAGACGCTGGTGGTCACCGCAGGCTGCGGCCGGGTTCAGCGCGATGGCGGTCCGGTCGAGGACATCCGGCCCGGCGATGTCGTGTGGATTCCCCCTGGGGAGAGGCATTGGCACGGCGCCACGCCGACCACCGCCATGAGCCACATCGCGGTTCAGGAGAGAGTCGACGGTTCCGCGGTCGAGTGGCTGGAGAAGGTCTCCGACGCGGAATACCGGGGAGCGCCCGCTGAATGGCAGCGGTGATGGCCGAAGCTGGCGCTCCGGCCGGTTCGGTCGTCGTCTCGTTGCTGCCGTTGATGGCGGCGGTGTTCGTGTCCTTCCTGGTCATCGGGCTGGCCATGCCCGTGTTGCCCCTGCATGTGCATCAGGGGCTCGGGTTCGGCACCGTCATCGTGGGTCTCGTCGCCGGCGCCCAGTTCGCGGCGGCGCTGATATCCCGGCTCTGGGCCGGCCGCTACGCTGACCGCCGTGGCGCGAAGCCGGCTGTCGTCATGGGCCTCCTCGCCGCCATGGCCGCCGGCCTCCTGTACCTGCTGTCGCTGCGCTTTGCCGGCGTGCCGCCGGTGTCGGTCGCCGTCCTGCTCGTCGGCCGGGCCATACTCGGCGGGGCCGAAAGCTTCCTCATCACGGGCGCGACGATCTGGGGCCTGGCCCGTGTCGGTGCGGCGCATGCCGGCAAGGTGATCGCCTGGATGGGGACTGCGATGTTCGCCGCCTTCGCCGCCGGCGCGCCTCTGGGCACCATGGCCTATGACCGGTGGGGCTTCGCCGTGGTCGCTGCCGCGACCGCGATCGCGCCCCTGGCGACCATGCCGCTTGTCATCGCCCTGCAAGCCGTGGCGCCCGTCGCTCGGGTGCGCCCAAGCCTGCTGATGGTCGTGCGCCAGATCTGGATGCCGGGCCTCGGCGCCGCCTTGAGCAGCGTCGGATTTGGCACCGTCACCGCCTTCGGATCGCTGTTGTTTGCCGACAGCGGCTGGACGCCGGTTTGGCTCGCCTTCACCGCCTATGCCGGCGCGCTGCTGATGGCGCGGCTGCTGTTCGGTCAGGTTCCGGACCAGATCGACGGCGCCAAGACCGCGCTCATCTGTGTGCTGGTCGAGGCCGTGGGCCTCGCCCTGATCGGGCTTGCCACGTCCGCCGTGGTGGCGACCGTCGGCGCCGCGCTCACTGGCCTTGGCTATGCACTCGTGTTCCCCGGCTTCGGCGTCGAGGCCGTCCGCCGCGCCTCGGCCGAGGCCCGTGGCGCAGCCATGGGCGCCTATACGGCGTGCCTCGACGTCGCCCTTGGTGTCTCGGGGCCGGTTCTGGGCCTGATCGCCAGCGGTGCCGGGCTGGCGGCGGTCTTCCTGGTCAGCGCGGCCGTGGTGCTCGGCTCGGCCATCGTGGCGAGGCCGCTCCTGGGCGCCGCTTCGGCGTCCTGACGCGCGCCTACAGCCGCGCGTTGGCTGCGTTCAGGTTGCCCGTGTGCTCGTGCGGGCCGGCCGGCAGGCCGAGATGCAGGAACAGGGGCAGGCTGGCGGCGCCGATGGCGCCAGCCTTGGCGCCGAAGCTGCCGACCGCAAGCTGCGGCGGCTGGCGCGCCTCGGCGACGGCAGCGGCCAGTGCCGGCCGCAACCGCTCGACCAGGCGCCCGACATAAGTCGGGGCCAGGTCGGAATCGATCACCACCAGCGGCAGGTCAAGCAGCGCCGCCGCCGACAGGATCGGCCCGACCAGGGCGTCGGTGCAGTCGTCGAGCCATTCGTCGACCCCGGCGGGATCGTTGGTCATGGCTCCGATCAGGTCGCCCGGCTTGATCGCGCCGCCGCGGCGGAAGCGCAGATGGCGGACCAGGGCGTTGACCGAGGCGCGGGTCAGCAGGATCTCCGGGTCCTGTGCGGGCGGCGGCGCCGAGGCCAGGCGCGACGGGCCGACCGGCATCACGGCCACGTCGCCGGCATTGCCCGTGGGCCCCAGCATCGGCGTGCCGGCCGTGATGACGCCGCCGCCGATCGCCGATCCCAGGAACAGGTACAGGAAATGGTCGGCGCCGCGGCCATGGCCGTAGAGCAGCTCGGCGATGGCGGCGGCCGAGCCGTCATTCTCCTCGGCCGTGGCGAGGCCGGTGGCGGTGCCGAGGTCCTGGGCGAAATCGGTGTCGTCCCACGCCGCCAGCGCGGCGTCGCGCAGGTCGAGCTGGGTCAGCCAGGCGCCCAGGTTGAACGGGCGTGCCAAGCCGATGCCGGTGATCCGCCGGCGCTCGTGCAGGCGCAGGGTCTGGCGCAGCTTGGAGACGTCGGCGCGGATCAGCTTGAGCGCCGCCTTGGGCGACGGCAGCGGGCCGGCGTGGCTGTGATATCCCAGCGGCTTACCGGCCAGGTCGACCAGCATGGTCTCGATGCCGTTGCGGTCCAGGCGCACGCCGATGCCGTAGGCGCCGCCCGGGTCCAGCTCCAGGAGGTCGGCCGGCTGGCCGCGCCGGCCTTCGGTGCGGCGCCCGCTGAAGCGCACCAGGCCCAGCTCTTCCAGCTCGCGGACGATCTGGCCGACGCCGGCCCCCGACAGGTTGATCTCTCGCGCGATCTCGGCCTTGGACGCAGCACCCAGCCGGCGCAGGCGCTGCAGCACCAGCCGCTGGTGATAGGCGCGGATCTGGGCGGGCTGGACGCCGCGCCCCGCTGACGGCGCCACGGCCGGTCAGCGCCGCCGGCGCAGCTGGTCGAAATAGACGATCACGATGATCAGGCCACCGGTGATGATGCGTTGCCAGAACGGGTCGACATTGAGCAGGTTGGCGCCGTTGTTGATGGTTGTCAGCAGCAGCGAGCCCAAGAGCGGCCCGGGCACGCTGCCGATGGCGCCGAACAGGCTGGCGCCGCCGATCACCGACGAGGCGATCGACTGCAGCTCCCAGCCGTCACCGGTGGTGGCGACGCCGACGCCGATCCGGCTCGCGGTCAGGATGCCGGTCAGCGCCGCCAGGGTCGCCGACAGCACATAGGCCAGGCAGATGGTGCGGCTGACATGGATGCCGCTGAGCCGCGCCGCCTCGGGATTGCTGCCGACGGCGAAGATATGCCGGCCCCAGCGGGTGTGGTGCAGCAGGATCAGGGACGGGATCGCGACCGCGATCACCACCAGGAACAGGTTCGGGATGCCCAGCGCCTCGCCGCGGCTGAAATCGTTGAACGGCTCGGGAAAGCCCGAGATCGTGGCGCCGCCGGTCATAAGCAGGCCGATGCCGCGCAAGGCGGTCAGCGTCGCCAGCGTCATGATGAAGGGCGGCAGGCCCATCTTGCGGATGCCGAAGCCGTGGAACAGCCCGACCGCCGGGCCCAGCAGCAGGGTCGCCAGCACCGACAGCCAGATCGGCCAGCCCGCTTTCAGCATCAGCGCCACGACGGTCGACGCCAGGCCGACCATGGCGCCGACCGACAGGTCGATGCCGGCGGTGATGATCACGAAGGTCTGGCCGATCGCGATGATCGCGAACAGCGAGGCCTGGCGCAGCAGGTTGGTCACGTTGACCCAGCTGGCGAAGCTTTCGGTGCTGACCGACAGCGCCAGCCACATCAGCAGCATCAGCCCCAGCAGGGTCAGGTTCAGCAGGAACCCGAACCGGGCCTTGCGCGCCGTCGTGCCCGCAGGGGCCGACCCTATGACCGTCTTCAGGATCTCAGGCACCGATGGCTTCCGTCAGGATGGTTTCGACGTCGACGTCGCGATGGCCGTGGCTGGCGACCAGCCGGCCGGCACGGAACACGTGCAGGCGGTCGGCAAGGTCATAGACCTCGGGCAGGTAGGAGCTGATCAGCAGGATGCCGGCGCCGGCGCGCAGCAGGTCGGCAAAGACCCGGTAGATCTCGACCTTGGTCGCGACGTCCACGCCCACCGTCGGCTCGTCGAAGATGAACAGCTCGGCGCCGTGGTTGAGCCACTTGCCGATCACGATCTTCTGCTGGTTGCCGCCCGACAGCGTCGCGGCGGGCACGCCCTGGCCGGCGGTGACGATGCGCAGGCGCTTGATCTGGGCGTCGGCAGCCCGGCGCTCGGCGCCGCGGTCGATCACCCCCAACCGGCTGAGCAGCGGGCCCAGCCGCTCGAACACCGCCAGGTTGAGGTTGAGCCCGACCCCCAGATTGAGGCACAGGCCCTGGTCGCGGCGGCTTTCCGGCACCAGCGCCACGCCGCGGGCGATCGCCTCGGCCTCGTGGCCGACATCCAGCGGTGCGCCCTTCAGGCGAACCTGGCCGGCGCTGCGCCGGCGGCGGCCGAAGACGGCGTGGGCGAACTCGCTGCGGCCGGCGCCGATCAGGCCGTAGAGGCCGACGATCTCGCCGCGGTGCACGGTCAGCGACACGTCGTGGAACCCCGGACCCGACAGGCCGTCGACCTCCAGCAGCGCCGGCCCGATCGGGACCTGGTGCTTCTCGTGCACCTGGTCGATCGCGCGGTTGACCATGTCGGCGATAAGCTCGGCTTCGCTGGTCTCGGCAACCTGCCGGGTCGAGACCAGGGCGCCGTCGCGCAGGACCGAGACCCGCCCCGCCAGATGGAAGATCTCCTCCATGCGGTGGCTGATATAGACGATGGTCACGCCGTCGGCATTGAGCCGGCGGATCAGCCGGAACAGCTGCTCGGCCTCCTGGCGCGTGAGATACGCCGTGGGCTCGTCGAAGATCATCAGTCGCGGTCCCTGGGTCGCGGCGCGCGCGGTCGCCACCAGCTGCTGCTGCCCGATCGTGAGGTCGCCCAGCAGGGCTTCGGGCGGCAGCGAGAAGCCGACGTCGGCCAGCACCCGCCGGCCTTCCTCGACCATGGCGGCGTGGCGCAGGAGCCCCAGCCGGCACCGCTCCTCGCCCAGGAACAGGTTGGCGGCGACGGTCAGATGCGGGCACAGCACGACTTCCTGGTGCACGGCCATGATGCCGAGACCCAGGGCGTCGCGCGGGCCGGCCAGCTCGATCGGCCGGCCGCTCCAGACCATGGTCCCGCCCGACTTCGGATAGACCCCGGTCAACAGCTTGATCAGGGTCGACTTGCCGGCGCCGTTCTCGCCGACGATGGCGTGGATCTCACCCGGCAGGAAGTCGAGGTCGACCGCCTTCAGCGCATGGGTGCCGGTGAACCGCTTGTCGAGGCCGCGCAGCTCGAGCAGCGGCGCGGCCTCCCGGAGCGAGTCCAGCATCAGTCCTTCGGCGGGTTGAGCAGCTCCTGGGACCTCGGCGTGTTCATGTTCGCCAGCGTGATCACGTTGACGCCGGTGTCGATGTTCGCCGGGACCTTCTCGCCCTTGGACGCGGCCAGCGCGATCTTGACGCCGTCATGCCCCATGCGGAACGGGTCCTGGATCACCAGCGCCGCGATCACGCCTTCCTTGAGCAGGCTGATCAGCTTGTCGTCGCTGTCGAACCCGACGAGGGCGATCTTGTCCTTCATCTTGTTCTCGGCGATCGCCTGGCCGGCGCCCTGGGCCATGATCAGGTTGCTGGCGAACACGCCCTTGAGGTTCGGGTTGGCCGTGATCAGGTCGGTCATGATGTTGAGGCCGGTGGTCGCCTGACCGTCGGCGACCTTGTCGGCCACCAGCTTCAGGCCCGGATACTTGGCCTTGAGCACTTCCTTGAAGCCCTGGGCGCGCTGGTCGAGCGAGCCGACGCCGGGCAGCGACGTGATCAGCGCCACATCGCCCTCGACCTTGCCGGTCTTGGCCTTGATCGCCGCGGCCAGGGCATCGGCCGCCTCACGCCCGCCCTGGACGTTGTCGGTGGTCAGGAACGAGGTGAAGGCCTTGGAATCGGCCGCCGAATCGATGCCGATGATCTTGACCTTCTTGGCCGCCTCGGTGATCGGCGGGCCGAGTGCCGCGAACTGGGTCGGCGCGATCACGATCGCCGCCGGTTTGGACGAGACCGAATTCTCCAGGATCGAGATCTGACCGTTGATGTCGGCCTCGCTGGTGGCGCCGAGCTCCGGCACCTTGACGTTCAGCTCCTTGGCGGCGCGCCGGGCGCCGGCCAGCACCACCTGCCAATAGGCCGAGGTGGTGTCCTTGACGATGATCGGAATGGTCTGGGCCGCAGCGGGCTGCTGCCAGCCGGTCAGTGCGGCGCCCACGCCGGCGGCCACGAGCATGGCGCGCCAGGACAATCTCGCCATCGATGTCCTCCCTCGTTGGACCCCGTCCGGGGTCGTCACATTTCTTAATAGCGTTTCGTTATCCCGCCCATCCGGCGTCGCTGTCAAGGGCAGCGCTCGGACCCAAGAGCGTAGACCGGTAAGAGGGCAAAAGTCCGGGCAGACCCGCCCAACTCGGTCCTCGTCATCCCCCGCGAAGGCGGGGATCCAGTTGGCTCAACGACAATATCAAGTATGCCGACCGTCAGTTTGCCGCAAGCGCTGGATCCCCGCGTTCGCGGGGATGACGGCGGGGGGCTGGGGCTGAGACGGCTCGCCCGGACTTTTGCTCCTGTTACGTAGACCGTTCGGCGGGGCCTCTGAAGGATTGTTAATCCAGAAATCGGGAACGCCCGACCCGATCGGCAGTTTTTACGACAAAGCGACGATTCGCAATGGAGCAGTTCCGATGACGCGATATGGCATGCTGGCCGGTGTGCTGGCCCTGGGCCTCACGCTGGCGGCGCCGGCGGTTGCCCGCGGGGGCGGGGGTGACCATGGCGGCGGCGATCACGGCAACGATCGCGGGTCCGATCGCGGCGGCGACCGCAGCGCCGATCGCGGCGCCGCGGATCGCAGTGCCGGCGCGCACTCGAGCGGCGCGTCCGAGCTCGGCAACCTGAACGCGGCGCACGCCTCGGCGACGGCGCGGACCCATGCCAATTCACGCTCGGAGGTCGGGCGGGTCGCGGCCTATGAGCGGGCGCTGAACCAGGCCCAGACGATCCCGGACCCGGCCGCCCGCGCCGCGGCGATCGCCCAGGCGACGGCCCTGCTCAACGGCAACAAGCCGAGCACCGCTGTTTCGGTCGCCCGCGTCGACGGTCTGCTGTCGGACCGGAATTGAGGGCGCTGTCGCGCGTCAGGCGGCGTTCGCCCGCGGCGCCGGGTCGCGGAGGCTGCTGCGGCCGAAGCTGACCTCGGGATCGATCTCCTGGACCTCCATCGACACCGCCAGCGGCCGCGCCGCCGCGACCGGCGCCAGGTGGTCGGTCAGCACCGCGAACAGCCGCTCGCCGATGCGCTGGCGGGTCGGCAGGTCGCGGCCATGGGCCACGCGCACCGTGACATGAACGAACCCGTTGGCGGGGTCGCCGTCGCCGATGCGGGCGTGGTCGCAGCGCCGTGCCCGCGTGTGGGTCGCGGCCGCAGGGAACAGCCCGGTGGCCAACGCGGCGGCGTGAAGCGTGTCCAGCAGCGGGTCCAGCCCGATCTCCGCCGCCAGGTTGCCGGAATAATCGACCGTGATATGGGGCATGACCGCTGTGCCTCGCCCAGGAACAAGCCGATGACGGCATCAGGGCGCCCATGGGGCACGGCTGTCAATCGCGCCCGGTACAGCCGCCCGGCGGGCCGGTCGCGGTCGCGGCTGCCGCCGTCCGGAGCGGCCGGACGACGCGCCGATTCGCAACGGACCACCGACCTGTGCCAAGGTCGCCCGCCAGGGGTGAGCCATGACCGTGACCTTTCGTCCAGCCGATCCGGCGCGGCCCGAGTTCGTCGGCGAGGCCGTCGGCATCGACCTGTGCCGGCCGGTCGCGCCCGATCTGGTGGCGGCGATCGAGGCCGCGATGGACCGCTTCGCCGTGCTGGTCTTTCGCGACCAGCCGCTCGACGACGACCAGCAACTCGCCTTTACGGCGCTGTTCGGTCCGCTGGAGGCGGCGACGGGGGACCTGGAGCTGGAGGACCGCCGGCTGGGCATGATGGTCAACGACATCTCGAACCTCGACGCCGCGGGCCGGGTGTTGGCGCGTGACGACCGGCGCCGGCTGTTCGCCCTGGGCAACCGGCTGTGGCACAGCGACAGCTCGTTCAAGGCGACGCCGGCCAAATACTCGCTGCTGTCGGCGCGCGCGGTCCCGGCGTCGGGCGGCGACACCGAGTTCGCGGATATGCGCGCAGCCTGGGACACGCTGCCCGCCGCCGACCGGGCGCTGGTCCAGGACCTGGTGTGCGAGCACAGCCTGCTCCATTCCCGCGCGCTGCTGGGCATCACCGACGTCACCGACGCCGAGCGCCGCCGCTGGGCGCCGGTGCGCCAGCGCCTGGTGCGCCGGCATCCGGCGACCGGCCGGCGCTCGCTGTATTTGTCGGCCCACGCCGGCGCCATCATCGGCTGGCCGGTGCCCGAGGCGCGCATGCTGCTGCACGAACTGACCGAGCACGCGACCCGGCGCGAGCGGGTCCACACCCACCGCTGGCGCCCGTTCGACCTGGTGATGTGGGACAACCGCGTGCTGATGCACCGCGGCCGGCGCTACGACGCCGAGGCCGTCCGCGACCTGCGCCGGACCACCGTGGCCGACGTGGCCCCGACGCTCGACCAGGCCGCGTGATGCAGCCTGGCCCTGGCACCGCAACGCCGGCCGAGCTCCTGGCCGCGGCCCAGCGCGCGATCCAGGAGGATCGCCTGGGCGACGCCGCGGCCTGCTCGGCGGCGCTGCGGACCGCCGATCCCGGTAGCCTCAACCCGGTGCTGCTGGACGGCTGGATCGCCTTCCATGGCGGCGACCTGGACGGCGCCATCGGGCAGTTCGAGCAGGCCTACCGGCGCCGCCCGAGCAGTCTGGTCGCGACGATCATCGCCACGGCCCATCACGGCCGGCATCGGCTGGACCAGGCCGAAGGCTGGTTCCGGGAGGGGCGGCGGATCAACCCGGCCGACGCCGAGACGCTGCGGCGCTATGGGCGGTTCCTATGGGAGACCAACCGGCTCGACGAGGCCGAGGCGGCGCTGACCGAGGCCATGGCGCTGGCGCCGGCGGACCAGGAGGTCACCAGCGACATGGGCTATTGCCGGCTGAAGGCCGGTGATTACGGCCGCGGCTGGATGCTCCTCGACCGCCGCTGGTTCGTGCCGGGATCGGAGGTCGGCATCGCCCGGCGCGACGGTGCCACTCTCGCCGGCCGGGTGTGGTTCCAGGAACCGCTGGCCGGGCGCCGGTTGCTGGTCCTGGCCGAGGCCGGCTTCGGCGACGTCGTGCAGTTCGCCCGCTTCGTGCCCCGGCTGGTCGCGGCGGGGGCCGACGTGCTGTTCCACGTCCGGCCCGACCTGTTGCGGCTGTTCCAGGGCCAGTCGGGGTTCGGCCGCGTGATCTCGGGGTTGGCGGGCGTCGCCTCCATCGACCTGATCTCTCCGATCATGAGCCTGGCCGGCCGTCTCGGCGTCCAGCCGGAGGACCTGCCCGGCGCGGTCGGCTATCTGGCGGCCGATCCGGCGCTGGTGGCCGGCTGGGATCGGCGGCTGGCGGCGCTGGGGCCGGCCCGGCGCGTCGGCCTCGCCTGGTCGGGCCGCCCGCACCGGGCCGAGTTCGGGCTGGACACCCTCAACCAGCGCCGGGCCGTGCCGTTCGCCGCTCTGGCGCCGCTGCTGGCGGTGCCGGGCTGCCGCTTCGTGTCCCTGCAGAAGGGGCCGACCGCCGGCCAGGCAGCGCAGGCGCCCGGCATCCTCGACTGGACGGCGGAGCTCGCGGATTTCGCCGACACCGCCGCCCTGATCGCGGCCCTGGACCTGGTGATCACCAGCGATACCAGCATCGCCCATCTGGCCGGCGCCCTGGGCAAGCCGGTCTGGGTGCTCGACCGCTGGGACAGCTGCTGGCGCTGGCTGACCGGCCGCACCGACAGCCCCTGGTATCCGAGCCTCCGGATCTTCCGCCAAGCGGTGGCCGGCGACTGGTCCCAGCCGGTCGCGGCCGCGGCGGCGGCGCTGGCTGCCGTTACTCGTGGTGAAACAGGGCGCTGACCGACTCGCCGTCATGGATCCGGCGCATCGCCTCGGCGAGGGCCGGGGCGATCGACAGGACGGTGAGCTTGGGTCCGCGCTTCTCGGCCGGGATCGGGACCGTATTGGTGCACACGATCTCGACGACGTCGGGCTGGGCTGCCAGGCGCTGCAGGGCGTCGCCGACGAACAGGCCGTGGGTGCAGGCGACGCGGATCTGGCGCACGCCCTGCTCGCGCAGCCGCGCCAGCAGCTCGAACACCGTGCTGCCCTTCGCGATCTCGTCGTCCAGCACGATCACGTCGCGGCCGGCGACGTCGCCGATGATGGTGGCGATGGCGACGCGGTCGTCGCTGAAGCGCTGCTTGGCGCCGGCCGCGACCGACGTGCCCAGCAGCCGGGCGAAGGCGGCGGCCTGCTTGGCGTTGCCCAGATCAGGCGAGACCACGACCGCGCCGCCGCTGCCCTCGCGCCGGAAATGGCCCGCCAGCTCGTGCAGGGCGTGCAGGTGGTCGACCGGCACGCTGAAGAACCCGTGCACCTGCGGCGAATGCAGGGTCATGGCCAGGACCCGGCTGGCACCGGCGGCGACCAGCAGGTCGGCGACCAGCCGGCCGCCGATCGAGATGCGCGGGGCGTCCTTCTTGTCCGAGCGGGCATAGGCATAGTGCGGCATCACGGCGGTGATGCGCGAGGCCGAGGCGCCGCGGGCGGCGTCCAGCATCAATAGCAGCTCGACCAGGTTCTCCTGGACCGGCGGCACCAGCGGCTGGATCAGGAAGACGTCGCGCTCGCGGCAGTTGGCCTGCAGCTGCACTTCCAGGCAGTCATTGGCGAACCGCGAGCAGCGGGTGGGCAGCAGCGGCACCTTCAGATGCCGGCAGATCTCCGCCGCCAGCTCCGGGTGGGCCGTGCCGCTGAAGACGGCGATCTCGCGCACACGGCCTCCTCTCGATGGGCGAGGGCCTTATCCCCTACCCTTTGATCAGGATCAATCCTTCAGAATCAACGCGGTGCCGGCGGCTCTGTTACGCCGCGCGCGGACGGGCGCGGTCCAGGCTGCGCCCGATCTCGGCCGCCAGCGTCCGCAGCCAGATCGAAGCGGGGTCCATCTGGGCGCGCGCCGGGTAGAACAGGAACTGTTCGTCGATGCCGGGATCGAGCGGCGGCATGATCTCGACCAGCGACAGCGGGTGACCGAAGGCGGCGATCAGCCGGCTCGGCACGAACGCGACCAGGTCGGTCTGGGCGGCCATGCGCAGCGCCTGCATGTAGCTGGGCACGGCCAGGGCGATGCGGCGCTGGATGCCCTGCTCGCGCAGCCAGCCGTCGATCATGTCCTCGGTCCGCCCGGCGCCGATCACGGCGACATGCCGGGCGGCCAGGAAAGCGTCCAGGCGCTGCAGGCCGGGGCCGACGGGATGGCCGCGGCGAACGGCCAGGCGATCGCTATCGGCATAGAGCCGCTGGCGGCGGAAGCCGGGCAGGGCGTCGCCGAGGCAGCAGATCGCCAGGTCCACGGTCTGGGCCAGCGCGTCGGTCACGAGCGCCGGGCCGGGCCAGGGCATGACGTCGAGCCGGACGCCCGATGCCAGGACCGCGACCCGCTCGACCAGCGGCGGCATGACGGCATCGACCACCAGATCAGGCATGGTCAGCACGAAGCGCCGGATGCTGGTCGCGGGATCGAATCCGGCGGCCGCGAACAGGCCGCGCACCCGGTCCAGCGCCTCGGCCAGCGGCGCGCGCAGGGCCTCGGCGCGCGGCGTCAGCACCATGCGCGCGCCGGTCCGCACCAGCAGCGGGTCGCCCAGCAGCGTGCGCAGCCGCCCCAGGGCATGGCTGGCGGCCGGCTGCGACAGGCCGATCCGCTGCGCCGCCCGCCCGACATGGGCTTCCGCGATCAGGGCGTCCAGGGCCACCAGCAGGTTGAGGTCGAGCGCCGCCAAATTCATATGGCGAATGTACGATATAGCATCGATCGATTGGAAGAATGACCGGCGCTGCGCCACGGTTCCGGCACGCCACCCGGGGAGCCGCCGATGGACCTGCCCGTCACCCTGTCGATCAATGGCCGCAGCCACAGCCTGGTGGTGCCGGCCTGGACCACGCTGCTGGAGCTGCTGCGCGAGCGGCTGGCGCTGACCGGCACCAAGAAGGGCTGCGACCTGGGGGCCTGCGGCGCCTGCACGGTGCTGGCGGATGGCCGGCCGATCAATGCCTGCCTGGCGCTCGCCGCCAGCCTGGAGGGATCCGACATCCGGACCATCGAAGGGCTGTCCGACGGCGTCCTGCATCCCGTCCAGCAGGCCTTCATCGACTGCGACGCCCTGCAGTGCGGCTACTGTACGCCCGGGCAGATCCTGTCGGCGGTGGCGCTGCTGGCCGACGGCGCCGAGCTGGACGACGCGGCGGTCCGCGCCGGCATGAGCGGCAATCTCTGCCGCTGCGGCGCCTATCCGAACATCACCGCGGCGATCCGCCAGGCTGCCCGCTGATGCAGCCCTTCGACTACCGGCGCCCGACCGGCCTGGACGCGGCCCTGGCCGAAGCCGCGCAGCCGGGGGCCGTCCTCCTCGCCGGCGGCACCGACCTGCTGCCGCTGTGGAAGCAGGGCATTGCGGCGCCCGCGGTCGTGGTCGACATCGGCCGGCTGCCGCTGGCCGCCATCACGGCCCGGGACGACGGGCTGGAGATCGGGGCGGGCGCGCGCCTGGCCGATGTCGCGCGGCATCCCGACGTGCGCGGCCTGCCGGCGCTCGCCGAGGCGATCCTGGCCAGCGCCGTGCCCCAGATCCGCAATCGGGCGACGGTCGGCGGCAACCTGCTGCAGCGGCCGCGCTGCGCCTATTTCCGCACCCCCGGCCTGCCCTGCAACAAGCGGCAGCCCGGCTCCGGCTGCGGCGCCCGCGACGGCGACCACCGCCGCCACGCGATCTTCGGCGCGAGCCGGCAGTGCGTCGCCGCCCACGCGTCGGACCTGGCGGTGGCGCTGGTGGCGCTTGATGCCCGGCTCAGCCTGGCCGGCCCCGGCGGCGCGCGGACGCTGCCGGTCGAGGCGCTGTTCCGGCCGCCGGGCGACCGGCCCGAGCGCGACACCACGCTGGCGGCGGGCGAGATGATCCTGTCGGTCACGGTGCCGCGGCGGCGGTGGTCGTCGCGCTACCTCAAGGTCCGCGACCGCGCGGCGTTCGATTTCGCGCTGGTCTCGGCAGCCGTGGCGCTGGCGGTCGAGGACGGCGCGATCCGCGCCGCCCGGGTCGTTGCCGGCGGCGTCGCGCCGATGCCCTGGCGCCTGGCCGCCTGCGAGGCGGCGCTGGTCGGCGCCCGGGCCGACGCCGAAGCCCTGCGCGCCGCGGCGGCCATGGCCGGCGACGGCGCCCAGCCGCTGCCCGGCAATGCCTTCAAGGTCGAGCTGCTGTGCCGGCTGGTCGGGCGCGCCCTGGCCGCGGCGGGAGGATGCGCATGATCCACGATCCGTCGCCGGCGCGCATCGAGGCCGGGCTGAAGGTTACAGGCGCCGCCCGCTATCCCGGCGAGGAGCCGTTCCCGGACCTGCTGCACGCCGCCTTGGTCCCGGCCCCGGTCGCCTGCGGCCGGGTGCGCCGCATCGATGCCGCATCGGCGCTGGCGGTGCCAGGCGTCGCCGGACTCCTGACCCACGAGACGGCGCCGCAGGTGTCGCGGCCGGGCTTCCTGATCCCGCTGCAGGGGCCGGCCGTGCACTTCGCCGGTCAGGCGGTCGCGGTCGTCGTCGCCGACACGCCCTGGGCGGCCCGGCATGCAGCCGGCCTGGTCCGGGTCGAATGCGATCCCCAGCCCCCGGTCCTGGCGCTCGAAGCGGCCTTGGACCGCGTCTTCGCCCCTGAGGTCGCCGGCCGGGTCGCCACCGACAGCCGGCGCGGCGACCCGGAAGCCGGGTTCGCCCAGGCCGACCTGGTGCTCGACCGCCGCTACACGACCGCCACCAACAACCATGTGGCGCTGGAGCTGCAGGTCGTGACCGCCTGGTGGCGCGACGACGGCTTGCTGGTCAATGGCACCACCCAGGCGGTGTTCGGCCATCGCGCCGCGCTCGCCGCCTGCTTCGGCCTGCCGGTCGAGCGCGTGCGGGTGATTTGCCGCCTGCTCGGCGGCGGTTTCGGCGCCAAGGGCGGCGCCTGGTTTCCGGGCCTGGCCCTGGGCGTGATGGTGGCGCAAGGGTTCGACCGGCCGGTGCGGCTGGAGCTGACCCGCGCCGAGACCTTCACCCAGGTCGGCCGCCGGCAGCAGACCGTCCAGTCGCTGCGGATCGGGGCACGGCGCGACGGCCGGCTGACCGCGATCGCCCATCATGGAGTCGCGCCGACCTCGATGTTCGCCGACTATGCCGACCCGGTCGGCACGCCCGCCCGGATGCTGTATGCCTGCCCCCATGTCGAAACCACGCACCGTTTGGTGCGCTTGACCCTGCCCCAGCCCAATCCGATGCGGGCGCCGGGCGAGGGCCCCGGCAGCTTCGCGCTTGAGTCGGCCTTGGACGAGCTTGCGGCCGAGCTGGCGATCGATCCCGTGGCGCTGCGGCTGCGCCTGATCGCCGACCATGACCAGCATGCCGGCCTGCCGTGGTCGAGCAACGGTTTGGCCGAGTGCCTGCGCGTCGCCGCCGGCGCGTTCGGCTGGGCCGATCGCCCGGCGGTCCCCGGAACCCTGCGGGACGGCCGCCGGCGCATCGGCTGGGGCATGGCCGCGGCCTGCTACCCGGTCTATCGCATGGCCTGCGAGGCCGAGCTCCGGCTGATGCCGGACGGGACGGTCGTCGTCCGCTGCGGGACCCAGGAGATGGGCACCGGCACGATCACCGTGCTGGCCCAACTGGCGGCCGGGATCCTGGGACTGCCGCTGGCGCAGGTCCGGGTCGAGCTGGGCGCGACCGACCTGCCTGGCGGTCCCTATTCCGGCGCCTCGATGGTCGCGGCCAGCATCACCCCGGCGGTCGAGGCGGCGGCCCTGACCCTGCGCCGCCATGTGCTTGAAGCGGCCGGCGCCGGGCCGGAGCGGCCCTTGACCCCGGCGGTCGTTGCCGCGGCCCTGGCCGCAGCGCCCGCCGGGCTGTCGGCCTCGGCGGCGGCCGCGCCGCCCGAGACGGCATCGGTCAGTTCCTATGCGTTCGGCGCCGTGTTCGCCGAGGTCCGGGTCGACCCCGACTTGGGCGAGCTGCGCGTCACGCGCCTGACTGCCGCCTACGCCGCCGGGCGGATCCTGAACCCGCGGCTGGCGCGCAGCCAATGCATCGGCGGCCTGATCGGCGGCCTCGGCATGGCGCTGCACGAAGCGACCGTCGACGACCCGCGATCGGGCCGGGTGCTGACCACCGGCTTCGCCGATTACCTGATCCCGACCCACGCCGACATGCCGGCCTTCGACGTGCATCTGGTGCCCGAACACGACCCGCACCTGGCCGGCGGGGTCAAGGGCATCGGCATGATCGGCACGGTGGGCACGGCAGCGGCCATCGCCAACGCCCTGGCGCACGCGACCGGCCGCCGCGTGCGCCATCTGCCGATCCGCGTCGAGGATTGCCTCGGCGATCGCGCCTGACGATCGCGCCCGCCGTCAGGAACTGCCGATGGCGATGCCGGTGGCGAACACCAGGATGCCGCCGACCACCACCTGGAAGGCGGCCTGCAGCAGCGGCGTGTCCATGTAGCGCTTGCGGATCCACGAGATCGCCGCCAGCTCCAGCAGCACGACGCCGCCGGCGACGGCGGTCGCGGTCCAGAAATCGGGGATCAGATAGGGCAGCGCATGGCCCAGGCCGCCGGCCGTGGTCATCAGCCCGCAGATCAGGCCGCGCAGCCACGGGCCGCCGCGCCCGGTCAGCGAGCCGTTGTCCGACAGGGCCTCGGCAAAGCCCATGGAGATGCCGGCGCCGATCGCGGCGGCCAGGCCGACCAGCAGCGTCTGCCCGCTGTCGTGGGTGGCGAAGGCGGCGGCGAACAGCGGCGCCAGGGTCGACACCGACCCGTCCATCAGCCCGGCCAAGCCCGGCTGCACCACCTGCAGCACGAACAAGCGGCGCTCGGCCTCGGCCTCTTTGGCCCGCGTGTCGGGCGGCACCAGGGTTTCCTCCAGCTGTTCGGCCATGCGCTCGTGCCGCCGCTCCTCCGACGCCAGGTCGCCCAGGAGCTGGCGGATCGACGTGTCGGTCGCCTGGCGCGCGGCGCGCGCGTAGAAGCGCTTGACCTCGGCCTCCATCAGCTCGGCCTGGGCGCGCACCTGGTCCAGGCGCAGCGGCCGCACCAGCCACAAGGGCTTGCGCTCCAGGAAGCCGCGGACGTCCTGCCGGCGGATCAGCGGGATCCGCTCGCCGAACTTTTGGCGGTAGAGATCGAGCAGGCGATGGCGGTGGCCATTCTCCTCGTCGGCCATGTGCGTGAAGACGTCGGCCGAGGCGGGATACGAGTCGCGCAGCGCATCGGCATAGCTTTCGTAGATGCGGCTGTCCTCTTCCTCGTGACTGATCGCCAGCGCCAGCATTTCGCGCTCGGTGAGCTCGGAGAAATCTTTCATGGCGCCTCGCATCGATCGCAAGACCGTAGATAAGGCAGCTTGCCGTGGGCCGCAAGTCTGGACTTATACAGGTGTCGAGACGCGAATGACTATCGAATGCATTCTTGGGAAAGGGGCGCCGCCATCACCCCTTGATCCGGCGCTGCGAGATGTCCCACGGGATCAGCAGCCGTTCGGCCAGGGTGACCAGGCCGAACATCGCCAAGCCCAGCAGCGCCAGCAGGAAGATGGCGGCGAACGCCAGGTCGGGGCGCATGTTGCCGGTGGCGATCTGGATGTAGAAGCCCAGCCCCTGATCGCTGCCGATGAACTCGGCGATGGTGGCGCCCACTGTGGCGTTCATGGCGGCGTATTTGAAGCCGACGAAGCATTGCGGCAGCGCCGCCGGCAGACGCACCAGGGCGAAGGCGCGCCAGGTGCCGGCGCCGGTGGCCCGGGTGAAGCGCGTGAGCTCCTCCGAGAGCGACAGGAAGCCCGCGATCGCGTTCAGCACGATCGGGAAGAAGCACACCAGGAACACGATGATGACCTTGGGCAGCAGGCCGAAGCCCAGCCACGAGATGAAGATCGGCGCGAAGGCGATCTTGGGCACCATCTCCAGGCTGACCAGGGTCGGGTAGACCGTGCGCCGGAGCGCCGGCGAGAACGCGATCGCCAGCCCGAGCGGCAGCGCCAGCACGATCGCGACGGCATAGCCGAGCACGGTCTCGAGCGCGGTGATGGCCAGGTAGCGCAGCAGCAGCCCGACATCGGCGCCGGCGCTGAGCGCAATCTCCGATGGCCGCGGCAGGATGTAGGCCGGGATCTTGAACAGTCCGATCGCCGCTTCCCACGACAGGATCAGCCCCGCGAAGAACAGCGGGAAGACCAGCGCCCGGGTCAGGCGATGGAAGTCGGGCATCAGAGTTCGCCGTACTGGTGGAACACGTCGCCGATGCCGGCGACATAATCCGCGAAGGCGCGGGATTTCT
This sequence comes from uncultured Comamonadaceae bacterium, assembly GCA_964511405.1. GTDB lineage: Bacteria > Pseudomonadota > Alphaproteobacteria > Elsterales > Elsteraceae > CAZEFK01. The sequence continues at coordinate 19,804 of CAZEFK010000072.1, forward strand.
TGACCTCCAGATCGCGCGGCCAGGGCAGGTCGATCGCGACCACGCCGTGCAGCCGGCCCGGGCGCGGCGTCACGATGGCGACCTTGGTCGACAGCTGCACCGCCTCTTCGATGCTGTGGGTGACCAGCAGCACGGTGGTGCGCGCGGCCAGCCACAGCCGCTGCAGGTCGGCGCGGATGCGCTCGCGGGTCATGGCGTCGAGCTTGCCCAGGGGCTCGTCCAGCAGCACCGTCGCGGGCTCGTGGACCAGGGCCTGGCAGAAGGCCGCGCGCTGCTGCATGCCGCCCGACAGTTCGTAGGGCGCGCGCTCGGCGAAGTCCCGGAGCCCGACCGCATCGAGCAGGCCGTCGACCCGGCCGCGATAGGCCTTGGGGTCGAGGCCGCGGAGCTCCAGCTGCAGCTCGATGTTGCGGCGGACGCTGCGCCAGGCGACCAGCGTGTTGTCCTGGAACATGATGCCGACGTCGGTGCGGGTGCCGGCGACGGGGCGGCCGTCGACCCGGATCTCGCCCGCCGACGGCGGCAGCAGCCCGGCGATCAGCAGCAGCAGGGTGGACTTGCCGCAGCCCGACGGACCGACCAGCGACACGAACTCGCCCTGGCCGATTGCCAGGCTGGCCGGGCCGAAGGCGTGGATGCCGCCGAAATGCTTGGCGACGTCGCGGATCTCGATATGCGGCATCCCGGTGCGCGTCCTCTGCCCAGCCGTGGGAGTCCCCCACGGCTGGGGCCTGATCTGCCTACGGCAAAAAGGCGTTGGTGTAGAAGGCCGTCGCCGGCTTGTCGGTCTTCAGGCCGTTATAGGTCTTCATCAGATCGAGCATGGCATCCCAGTCGGCCGGCACGTTCGCGCCCAGCTTCTTGTCGGTGTTGGCCTTGGAGTAGAGCACGCCCAGGGTCACCTTCAGCACGTCCAGGGCCTGGGCCTTGCCCTTGTCCTCGGCCATGGTGCCGCCGACGATGTCGGCCATGGCGTTGACCGCGGCCTGGGGATCGGCCTCGGTCATCTTGTAGGCGGCGACGGTGGCGCCGACGAAGCGCTTCACCAGGTCGGGCCGCTGCGCCACGGTGTCGGTGTGGGCGGCGATGCAATAGCCGATCTGGTTCACGCCATAGTCGGAATAGGCGAAGACCACCGGCGGCTGGCCGCCGGCGGCGACGATCTCGGCCGGCTTGTCGTCGAAGCCGCCCAGCATGCCGACATTGCCGCCCGTGCCCTGCAGGTAGGTGGACACCAGCGCCCCCTCGGCGACGTTGGTGATCTTGACCGATCCCTCGGCCAGCTTGGCCGTCTTCATCACCAGCGGGAAGAAGGTGTTGACCCCGGCGTTGGCGGTGGTCAGCACGGTCTTGCCGGCAAGCTCCCCGATCGACTTGATGCCGGTGTCCGGCCTGACCAGCACGGCGTCGGTGCCCATGGCGTCGATCACGGCGACCGCAATCAGCGGCGCGCCCTGGGCGGCGAGGGTGACCATCGAGGCACAGGAGCCGTAGTCGAAGTCGCTGTCCTTGTTGGCGACCAGCCGATGCGCCGAGCCCGAGCCGTTGCCCGACCGGATGTCCAGGTCGATCCCGGCCTGCTCGTAGAGGCCCTTGTCCTTGCCGAGGGCGAATCCGGCATGGGAGCCGTAATACATCCAGTTCAGGCGCAGGCGGACCTTGTCGGCCGCCGCGGCCGGACCGGCGGCGGCGAGCGCGAGAACCGATGCCAGCAAGAGGGACGTGCGTGCGGTCATGGTTGCCTCCGTCCAGATGTGGTGCCGCTTACAACGGCTCCGGCCGGCTTAGCCCGGCCTGCTCGGCGCAGGCGGCGAGACGGTCCCAGGTCTCGGCCCGGACCGGCACGCCGCTGCGCAATCGTTCGGCCTTGCGCTGGAGCCCGGCTTGGCCGGGCAGCCGCACCGGCTGACCCGGCCGGGCCGGCCGCGCCGCCCGGCAGGCGTCGGCCAGCCAGCCGGTTTCGCGCGTGAAGGCGCCAAGCCCCGCGAACAGCTCAGGGTCCAGCACCTGCACGAAGACCTCTGCCCCCCAGTCGTCGGGGCGCTCGGCGCGGCCATGGCCGGACAGGCCCTGGCTCAGCGCCTCGACCGCCAGCCCCAGGCCGTAGCCCTTGTGGCCGTGGTCCAGACCGCCCGCCGGCAGCAGCGCACCGGCCGGGTCGGCGTCGACCACCTGCGGGTCGTCGACGGCGCGGCCCGCGGCGTCGACCAGCCACGGGCCGGGCAGCCGGCCGCCGCTGCGCCTGGCCCGGCCGACCATGGCGTTGGTGGTGATCGAGCTGCTGATGTCGACCATCACAGGGTCGCCGCCGGTCGGATAGCCGACCGCCAGCGGGTTGGGGCTCAGCACCGCCTGGGTGCCGCCGAAGGGCGCCACGCTGGCCACCGACGGATCGGAGCAGGCGAGCAGGACGACCTTGCCGGCGCGCGCCGGCGCTTCCAGGAAGGCGGCCAGGCAGGCGATGTGGTGGCTGCGCCGGATCACCACCGTGCCGGTGCCGCACAGGTCGGCGCGGGCCGCGGCGGCGGCGATCGCCTGCTCGACCAGCCACGGGCCGGGGAGCCGCCGCCCGTCCCACAGCAGCACCGCCGGCCGTTCGGCCAGCGGCGTGACCGTGCCGGTCCGGGCCATGGTCCCGGCCCTGAGCGCGTCGACGTAGTCCGGGCACTGCGCCAGCCCGTGGGTATCGTGGCCCAGGAGGTCGGCCTCGACCAGGATCCGGGCGACGCAGGCGCTCTTGTCGGCGTCGAGCCCGGCCGCGCGCAGCAGCGCGTCGGCGAACGCGACCAGGTGCGGATAGGCGAAGCGCCGGTCCATCTCAGGCCCCCGGGTGGCAGGCCGGCCCGATGGCGGCGAAGGTCTTGTAGCCAAGGCTGAACTCCTGATGGTCCAGGGCCTCGGACACGGTCTCGGCGCCGGCCGCGACCGCCGCCACGGCGTCGACGATGCGGCCGGCGACGCCGGCGAGGGTGTCGCGGCCCTCGACCACCGCGCCGGCGTCGATGTCCATGTCCTCGGCCAGACGGCGGAAGGTCTCGGGATTGCTGCACACCTTGATCACCGGCGCCACCGCCGAGCCCACGACCGAGCCGCGGCCGGTCGAGAACAGCACCAGGTGGGCACCGCAGGCGATCATCTCGACCACCTCGGTCGAGTCGTTGATGTTGGGGTAGCCCCAGCGCAGCGGTCCGTCGCTGACCATGTCCATCAGGTAGAGGCCGGGCCGCGGCGGCGCCTGACCGGGCGCCAGCACGCCGTCGATCGGCCGCGAGCCGCTCTTGGCGTAGGCGCCCAGCGACTTCTCCTCGACCGTCGACAGGCCGCCGGTGATGTTGCCGCCGCCGAAGCTGCCATGCTCCAGCGCGCCATAGGTCCGGGCGGCCTTGGCCATGGCGGCGCCGATGGCGGCGGCGATCGCGGGCGAGGCGGCGCGCGCGGCCATGTGCGCCTCGCAGCCGAACAGCTCGCCAAGCTCCTCGAAGATCACGGTGCCGCCGGTGTCGACCAAGCGGTCGGCGGCCAGGCCGATCGCCGGGTTGGCGGTGATGCCGCTGAGGCCGTCGGAGCCGCCGCACTTGGTGCCGACCACCAGGTCGGCCAGGCCGACCGCGACCCGGGGCACCGCGGCGATGCGGGCCAGCGCCGCCTGCACCCAGGCCTGGCCGGCCGCGATGCTGGCGCGGGTGCCGCCGGTGCCCTGGATCACCAGCGTTTCGACCGGGCGCCCGCTGGCCGCGACCGCCTGGGCCAGCCCCGAGCGGTCGAACTCCTCGCAGCCCAGCGAGACCAGCAGGGCGGCGCCGACATTGGGATGGGTGCACAGGGCGGCCATCAGCCGCTCGGCATAGTGGTTGGGATAGCAGCCCGGGAACCCGATCAGGTGGACGTCGCGGCCGGGGAAGGCCGCCGCGATGCGCCGCGCCACATGGTGGGCGCATTCGACCAGGTAGGCGACCACCACGCGGTTGCGGATGCCCTTGCGGCCGTCGGTGCGCAGATATCCCAAGGTCGTGCTCATGAGTCGTGCGGGGGCTCGTGATGGTCGCGGTCGTTGGTCAGGGCCAGGCTGCGCAGGTTATGGACATGGACCCATTGCCCGGGGGCGATCGGGACGGTCGCGGCGCCGATCGGCATGCCGAACTTGCGGACCACGCCGCCGGCCGGGATCGCTGCCGTCGCCAGCTTGTGTCCGCGCGCGATCGGCTCGGCCACGGTCAGCGTCGCGCCGTCGACCTGGAGCTGCTCGCCCGCGGCCAGCGGCCGGAGCGCCACGGCGATGTTGTCGGACAGCGCCAGCTGCAGGGCCGGCGGCGGCAGGCCGGCCGCGGCTTCAAGCGTGCGGCCCGGCATCAGGCGGCCACCAGCCCGGGCACGCCGGTTTCGGCCAGCATGCGCCGGCAGCGCTCGCGATAGAGGGCGCGGACGTCGCGGGTCGGCGGCCGGCAGCGGCTGGACGGCAGCCCGACCAGCTCCATGCACAGCTTGTCCAGGTAGCCGTCGCCCGAGGTGTAGTCGCGCTCGATCTCGGTCCACAGCTTGTAGAAGGGCATGGCCTCGCGCACCAGCGACCGCTGGACCTCGGCATAGCGGCCGGCATCGAGGCTTTCGACCAGGCGGATGCCCCATTCCGGCCAGTAATTGGACAGGTGGACCTCGAAGGCTCGGGCGCCGAGCGCGTGGCTCAGCGGGAACATCAGGTGGTTGTCGATGATCGCCAGGCGGCCGGCGAAGCTCGACACCACGTCCTCGAACTCCATGGCGTCGGTGCGCGGCGTCGCCCATTTCAGGCCGACCACGTTGGGGATCGCCACCAGCTGCTCGACCGTGCGGAACGACACCGGGGCGCTGGTCCAGAAGGTGTTGTAGACGATGATGCCAATATCGGCCGCGCCGGCGGCAGCCCGGACATAGTCCAGGAAGTCGCCCTCGGTGTGGTTGAAGTAGAACGGACAGGACACCTGGATGTAGTCGAAGCCCAAATCGGCGGCGGCGCGCGCCAGCCGCTCCAGCTCGCGGGTGCTGGTGGTCTGGGCGCCCATCGCCAGCGGCAGGCGGCCGGCGGCGGCCTCGCGCACCGCGCTCGCCACCTGGACCCGCTCGTCGAAGCTGAGGGTCGAGAAATCGCCGGCGGCGCCCCCGGCCAGCAGCACGCCGTTGCCGCGCGCCACACCGCGGCCGCACAGGAAGCGGACATGAGCCGCCACGGCCTCGGGATCGAGCTCCAGGCCGGGATCGCGGAACATCGTGGGCACGGTGATGTAGCAGCCGACCAGGTTGCGCCGCCGTTCCTCGAACCCCACCATAGGGCGAATCCTTTCCTTCCGCTGGGCAATCCAGCGGCCCGGCTTGTCATGGTCTTGTCCGGGCAAGTCGGATCTTGCCGATGTCAGGGACTTGCCGCGCCACCCAGTGCAGCAGACTTCGGCGGCCGGCGGTTGATCGCTAGCGGCAGAGAATTGACATTGGGCGACAAGCGTGGTTCGGCGGGCGCCGACCGGTTCGAACAGTAGACCGAGTGGTCCGGCTTGTCGGCGTCCGGCCGAGACAGGCGATCGTATCTCCGCCGCACTTGATGCTGCCAGAAAACCCGCTCTCAAAAACAACGACAAACTGTCGATCAGGCAGAAATAATACTCGACGGATCAGCGTCGGTTACGGGGTGTTCTCCGATTGCGAGTCGTCTAAAAACCCAACTACTGTACTGACGAACTGTCGGGCGGCGTCGAGTGCTTCGGCCGCCTGGGCCTGCGTCACTGTCGCGCTTGGCCCCGTTGCGTAGTCGGCGACGGTTTTGAGATTGTAGCTGCGGCCGAGAAACGCGCGCAGTTCGGGGTCGATCCGCCTGTCATCCTTGACCAGCAGGGCGAACCGCGTCTGCACGCCGCTATGGGTCTTCGGGGCACGACCATCAATCTGGAAAATCAGTGCCTGGGCAGCATGATATCCGGCGAAATAAGCGGCACGGCCGGCTTCATCCGGCCAACGCGCGAGCATATTTTCGGCCTTGTCCAGGCACTCCCGAGCTTTAGCTAGGAATGCATTTGCCTCGGGTGTCACAGATCGATGCCGTCCAGGCGGATTTCCTGCATGAGCGGCGTGCGCTCGACGTAGGAGCCCGCCGGGTAGGGCAGGGCGTGCACCAGCAGGCCTTGGTCATAGAGGATTTCGGTGGCGATATCAGCCAAGCGGTTCATCTCGGCGGCGCGATCCGGCATGTCGCGCAGGAACACGGCGATGTCGTAGTCGGAGTCCGCCCTGCCGTCGCCGCGCGCGCGGGAACCGAACAGCACGACGCGTTCGAGCCGCGGGCCGTAGAGTTCGTCGACGGCGGCGCGGAAGCGCTTCAGGACCGGATCGGCGGCCGTCATTGCGTTCATGATCTGTTCATAGCACGGCCGGCATGGCGGCGCAAACCCGGTAGAGTCCGCCGCCTCAAGCCCCGCGCGCCGGCGGCATCGGGCCGGTCAGGCGATAGCGCTCGGCCTCGGGCACGAAGCGCTGCAGCCGTTCGCCACTGAACTGGCGGCGGTATTCGCCGGGCGAGGAGCCGAACTGGCGGCGGAAGGCACGGCTGAACACTGGCGGCGAGGAGAAGCCGCAGATCGACGCGATCTGCTTCATCGACTGGTCGCCATAGAACAGCAGGTTGCGCGCCGCTTGCAGCCGGACCGTCAGATAGTATTGCATCGGCGACCGGCCGAGCTTGCGCCGCATGATCCGCTCCAGCCGGCGCACCGAGATGCCGCACTGGCGGGCGAGCGCGGCCGGCGGCAGCGGCTGATCCAGGCTTTGCTCCATCAGCCGGATCACGGCCGCGAGCTGGGCGTCGGCCTGGTCGCCGGAATGCTCGGTCGGCGGCCGCTGCGGCTCGGCCGGCTGGCGGATGCGGTCGTGGACGAAGCCGTTGGCCACCACCTGCGCCAGGCCATAACCGTGCCGCTGCCCGATCCGCTGCAGCATCATGTCCAAGGTCGCGGCCCCGCCGGCGCAGGTCAGCCGCTGGCGGTCGAAGACATAGAGCTGCTCGACCACCTCGATCTCCGGGTGGTGGTCGCGGAACATCGGGATCGCCTCCCAATGCAGGGTCACGCGATAGCCGTCCAGCAAGCCGGCGGCCGCCAGCGTGAAGGCGCCGGTGTCGAGCGCGCCCAGCGTGGCGCCGTGGCGCGCCAGGCGCCGGAGCCAGGCGAGCAGCGGTTTGCCGATATGCTGGGTCGGGCGGTTGCCGGCGCACACGATCACGGTGGGCAGCCGCTGGATGGTCTGGATCGAGCCGTCGGTCGGCAGCAGCAGGCCGTTGCCGGCCTTGACCGGCTGGCCGTCGATCGAGATCAGATGCCAGTCATAAAGGGTGCGGCCGGCGTTCTGGTTGGCGATGCGCAGCGCCTCGGTCGCCAGGATCAGGGCATAGATCGGGAACTCGGGCAGCAGCAGGAAACCGATCTGGTCATCGGGCTGGCCGGCTGCCGGTTCCGCGGGCTGAGCCACGCCCGTCCTCGCTACCGCCCCGGCGCCAGGAACGCCGTCACCCGTTCCAGGAACATGTCCAGCCGGTCGTGGTGGACCCAATGGCCGGCGCCCTCGACCAGTGCCACCTCGGCGGTCTGGAAATGGTCGGCGCGGCCGTCGCGGGCCGGGTTCGAAGCCCAGCTCTCGGCGCCGTAGACCAGCAGGGTCGGGCAGGTGATGCGGGCCCATAGGGCGTGCAGGTCGGCGATCGCCATGTCCCAGGGCGGCCAGGAGCGGACATAGTTGTCGAACTTCCAGCTGTAGCTGCCGTCCTCGTTCTGGTTGACGCCGTGCAGGGTCAGATGCCGGGCCTGTTCGGGCGTCAGCCGCGGGTTCTCGGCCTGCATCCGCGCCAGCGCATCTTCGATCGTGGCGTAGCGCCGGGGCAGGCGGGCGGCCAGGCCGCGCTGCTCGTCGATCCAGGCGCGCAGGCGGGCGTGGACGGGCTGTTCCAGCTTGCGCGCCTGCAGCCGCGGCGCCACGCCCAGCCCCTCGATGGACACCAGCCGCGTCACCGTCTCGGGATAGAGGCCGGCGTAGCGCACCGCGATGTTGCCGCCCAGGGAGTGCGCGACGATGGTCACAGGCGCCAGCGCCCGGCTGTGGATCAGCTGCGCCAGGTCGTAGATATAGCCCGCCATGTCATAGCTGCCGTCGGCCGACCACTGGCTGTCGCCATGGCCGCGCAGGTCGGGGGCGATGACATGCCAGTCCGCGCGCAGGCGTTCGGCCACCCAGTCCCAGCTGCGGCAGTGGTCGCGGCCGCCATGGACCAGCAGCAGCGGCGGCGCCTGCGGATTGCCCCAGTCGACATAGTGCAGGCGCAGCCGCTGCGAGACGAAGCCGTGCGAGGTCGGCCCCGCCGCCATCAGGAGCCGCTGTAGAGCTTGTCGATCGCCTTCATCATGTCGTCCGGCGAGATCTGGCCCAGCAGCGCCCGCTGCATGTTGGTCGGCCACACCGTGCGCAGGAAGTCGGCGGTCTGCGGCACGTCGGGATAGGGCTTGGCGAACGGCAGGCTGGCGACGCTGGCATCGACGAAGCGCTGGGGATGCATGGTCCAGTGCTGGGCGGCGCTGGCGCTGACCGTGAGCTGGCCCGTCAGCTTGCACAGCGCCACATTGTTCTCTGCGGTCGACAGGAAGGCGATCCACTTGAAGGCGGCGTCCTTGACCTTCGACGAGGCGAAGATGGCGTCGGACTCGTCGCCGAACGACGTCCAGGCGCCGCCGTCGGGCGCATGCGGCACCGGCACCGCCGAGACCTTGTCGCCCAGCGCCCCGACCAGCTCGTTGGCCGAGCCGATATGGTGGATGATCATGGCCACGCGGCCGGCCTTGAAATTGTCCAGGATCTGGCGGAAGCCGTCATTGGGGGCCGAGGGCGGCACCACCTTCTCGGTCTTGAACAGGTCGGCGTACCAGCGGTTGGCGGCCAGCGCCTTGGGCGTGACCATGCCGCCGGGGTTGAAGCTGGCGCCGCCGCCCAGCACGAACGGCCCCCAGTTGTCGGTGCCGCCGGCACCGCCGCGCATGCCGAAGCCGAAGCGGTCGGGCGCCTTGGTCAGCGCCTTGGCGGCGGCCAGGAACTCGTCGAAATTGGTCGGCGGCTGCAGCCCGGCGTCCTTGAACCAGTCGGTCCGATAGTACAGGTACAGCACCACATATTGCAGCGGCAGATAGTACTGCTTGCCGTCGCTGGCGCGGTTGATGTCCCACAGCTCGGGCGCGATGTCGGCCTTGCCCGCCCACTTCTCCAGCCACGGGTCGAGCGGCTCCAGCGCGTCCATCTCCATCAGGCGCGACAGGTTGGCCAGCTTGACCTGGGCGGCGTCGGGCGCGGCGTTGCCGATGACCGCCGTGAACAGGCGCTGGGCATAGTCGGCGCCGCCGCCCCAGGGGATCATCTCGGCCTGGATCTTGATGCCGGGATTCTCTTTCTCGAACTTGGCGACCAGCCCGTCCAGGCTCTGCTTGGGGTCGTCCAGGTGGTACCAGTAGCGCACCACCGTGTCGGCCGCGCGGACCGGCCCGGCGGCCAGGCCGACCGCCAGCGCAGCCATCAAGAATACCGTCCGCAAGACCGTCATGGCTTCCCCCCGTTTGCTTGGCTCGTGGGGGCAGCATGCCGCCGCCGCCGGCCGCCAGCAAGCGGCCATCGGCCCATTATCGATAATTCACGCCGGACGGCCGCGGAACCGCCCGAACCGGTCGGCCTTTGACCCGATCAGGCGGGCCGCGCTACAAGGCCCGCCCCTTCACTGCCGCATGCGGGTCCCATGACATCGATCAGCCAGCGCATCGCCGACGAGCTGGGCGTCCAGGAATGGCAGACGGCGGCGGCGATCGCGCTGCTGGATGGCGGCGCCACGGTGCCGTTCGTCGCCCGCTACCGCAAGGAAGCCACGGGCACGCTCGACGACGGCCAGCTGCGCACGCTGCACGAGCGCCTGGGCTATCTGCGCGAGCTGGAGGAGCGGCGCGGCCAGGTGCTGGAGAGCATCGCCGGCCAGGGCAAGCTCGACGACGCGCTGCGCCAGGCGATCCTGGCCGCCGACACCAAGGCGCGGCTGGAAGATATCTACCTGCCCTACAAGCCCAAGCGGCGCACCAAGGCCGACGCGGCGCGCGAGGCGGGGCTGCTGCCGCTGGCCGAGGCGCTGCTGGCCGACCCCGGCCTGGATCCGCAGGCGGCGGCCGCTGCCTATGTCGATCCCGAGCGCCAGGTCGCCGACGCCGACACTGCGCTCGACGGCGCCCGCGCCATCCTGGTCGAGCGCTTCGGCGAGGACGCCGACCTGATCGGCTGCCTGCGCGAGGACGCCTGGGCCAAGGGCCGCATGGTCTCGAAGGTGCGCGAGGGCAAGCAGGCGGCGGGCGCCAAGTTCGCCGACTATTTCGACTTCAGCGAGCCCCTGGCCAAGCTGCCGTCGCACCGGGTGCTGGCGCTGTTCCGCGGCGCCAAGGAGGAGGTGCTGGACCTGCAGCTGGTGCCGGAGGACCTGCCCGATCCGCCGCCGCCGCTCGGCGCCTATGAGCGGCGCATCGCCCAGCGCTTCGGCATCGCCGACCAGGGCCGGCCGGGCGACCGCTGGCTGCGCGACACCGTGCGCTGGGCCTGGCGCACCCGCATCCTGGTCCGGCTGGAGACCGACCTGCGGCTGCGCCTGTGGGAGATGGCCGAGGAGGCCGCGGTCGGGGTGTTCGCCGGCAATCTGCGCGACCTGCTGCTGGCCGCCCCCGCCGGCGCCCGCCCGACCATGGGCCTCGATCCCGGCTTTCGCACCGGGGTCAAAGTCGCGGTGGCCGACCCGACCGGCAAGGTGGTGGCCACGGCCACCATCTATCCGCACGAGCCGCAGCGGCGCTGGGACGACTCGGTCGCGACGCTCGCCCGCCTGGCGGCCGAGCACAAGGTCGAGCTGGTGGCGATCGGCAACGGCACCGCCTCCCGCGAGACCGACCGCCTGGCCGCCGAGCTGATCCGCCGCCATCCCGAGCTGCGGCTGACCAAGGCCGTGGTGTCGGAAGCCGGCGCCTCGGTCTATTCGGCCTCGGAGTACGGCGCGGCCGAGCTGCCCGAGCTGGATGTGTCGCTGCGCGGCGCCGTGTCGATCGCGCGCCGGCTGCAGGATCCGCTGGCCGAGCTGGTCAAGATCGACCCCAAGTCGATCGGCGTCGGCCAGTATCAGCACGACATCAGCCAGTCGAAGCTGTCGCGCTCGCTGGACGCCGTGGTCGAGGACTGCGTGAACGCGGTCGGCGTCGACGTCAACACCGCCTCGGTGCCGCTGCTGGCCCGGGTCTCGGGCATCGGCGACGCGCTGGCCGCCAGCATCGTCCGCCACCGCGACGGCAACGGCCGCTTCCGCAGCCGCACCGACCTCAAGGCGGTGCCGCGGCTGGGGCCCAAGGCGTTCGAGCAGTGCGCCGGCTTCCTGCGCATTCCCGACGGCGACGACCCGCTCGACCGCTCGGGCGTCCATCCCGAGGCCTATCCGGTGGTGCGCCGGATCCTGGCCGCGGCGCAGATCACGCTGCCCGACCTGATCGGCAACGCCAAGATCCTGCGCGGCCTCGATCCCGAGCGTTTCACCGACGACGCGTTCGGCGTGCCGACCGTGACCGACATCCTGCGCGAGC
>CAZEFK010000073.1:0-31283 GCA_964511405.1 uncultured Comamonadaceae bacterium
CGCCGCGGCCGGCGCGCGGCTGGAGCCGGTGCTGCGCGAGATCCAGCGCCTGACCCTGGCGGCGATCCGGCTGACCGACGCCCACGGCATCGTGGTCGCCACCACCGGCGCCGAAAAAGGCCTGTCCCTGGCCGGCCTGCCCGAGCTGCGCCAGGCGCTGGCCGGCAGCCCGGTCTCGACCCTGCGCCGCCGGCTATGGCCGGAGGGCCGGCCGCCGCTGGCCTCGATCAGCCGAAGCAGCGACGTCCGCGTGTTCGTGGCGCTGCCGGCCGCGGCCGGCGGCCGGGTGATCGGCACCGTCCTGCTGTCGCGCACGCCGCGCTCGCTGGCCCAGGCGCTGTATGGCAAGCGCTGGCACCTCGTCGGGCTGGCGCTGCTGCTGCTGGCCGCCGGCGCCCTGCTCGCCCGGGTCACGGCCACCACGATCAGCCGGCCGATCGGCCAGGTCATCGCCCAGGCGCAGCGGCTGGCCGCCGGCGACCGCAGCGCCGTGCGGCCGCTGGCCGGCACCGTCACCCGCGAGGCCGCCGAGCTGTCGGCCGCGCTGGTCGCCATGGCCGACACCCTGGGCCGCCGCGCCGACTACGTCACCGGCTTCGCCGCTGCGGTCTCGCACGAGTTCAAGACGCCGCTCACGGCGCTTCGCGGCACCGTCGAGCTGCTGCAGGACCACCTGGACGGCATGTCGGGCGACGAGCGCCGGCGCTTCCTGGACAACCTGGCCGCCGACGTCGACCGCCTGACCCGGCTGGTCGGGCGCCTGCTGGCGCTGGCGCGCGCCGACATGCGCGACCCGGCGGCCGAGGCCGCGACCGACCTGGGCGCCGCGATCCCACCGCTGCTCGCGCGGGCCGGCCTCGCCGTGGTCGGCGACGAACCGCGCAGCGGGCCGACCGCCGCGATCGATGCCGGCGGCCTGGAGACCGTGCTCGGCTGCCTGCTCGACAACATCCGCCAGCACGCGCCCGGCGCCACTGGCCGGGTCGCGTGGCGCGCCGAGGGCGACCGGGCGGTGATCGAGGTCAGCGACGACGGGCCGGGCGTGTCGCCCGGCAATGCCGAGAAGATCTTCGACCGCTTCTTCACCACCGCCCGCGACCAGGGTGGCACCGGCCTGGGGCTGCCGATCGCCGCCAGCCAGCTTGCCGCCTATGGCGGGACGATCCGGCTGGCCCCGGGGCCCGGCGGCGCGCACTTCGTGATCACCCTGCCGCTGCGTCCGTGACGGCGCAGCGCCAGCCGCCACCACACCACAGCGCCGCCGCTGCGGCGACCGGGTGACTTGCCGCCTGCCATGGGCCGCCGCCCAGGAGGTAGCGGCAGGCGTCCTCGGGCGTGTCGGCGTCGAACCCATCGTCCTGGCCGCGCTCGGTCGGGTCGGGGACGCTGGTCGCCAGCCAGGCCAGGCAGCCGGGCCGCAGTAGCGCCGGCGCCACATGCAGCGCCCGCGGCGTCACCACGCCCAGATAGCCCTCGCCCGCGGCGGCATCGACGATGCCGGCGATCCGCGGCGTGCCGACGCCGTCATGCTCGTAGTCCATGACCGCCAGCACGGTCATCAGCGCGTCGCGGGGGGCGTGGCCGGCGGCCAGGCGGTCGGCCAGGATCTGGGTGTGGCTGCCGTTGGAGACCACGGCGCGGCCGCCCGCCACCGCCAGGCAGCCATAGGCGATGAAGGCGTTGCGGCCGAGGTCGCCGGCGTGGCCCGGGCGCGGCAGGATGGCGGCACCGCCGTCGGTCAGTGTGGCGGTGCGGTCGGCGAAGGCCCGGCTGGACACGCGGTAGGCGACGGCCGGCGTGCCCGCCCGGGTCAGGCCGATCGCGACGACGCGGCCCAGATAGCCGGCAACCGGGCTCATCCTTCGGGCCGGAGCCGGCTGGGCAGCAGCTCCCCCTGCTCCTTCAGCACCGCATAGGCGGCGGCCGCGACCAGGTGGGCGTTGACGCGCTTGAGGTCGCGGATCAGGTCCAGATGCAGCGAGCTGGTCTCGGCGGTGGCGACCCGGCCGGCGCGCAGGCGCGCGAAATGGGCCTCGGTGCCCCGCTCCTCGAGGTCGCGGAAGGCCTGCTTCTCGTCGGCCAGCCGGCGTGCGGCGCGGGCGTCGTCGGTCATGAACACCGCCGCCGCGGCACGCAGGTTGACCAGCAGGCGCTCCACCATGGCCCGGATCTCGGCCTGGCCCTCGGCCGAGAAGCTGACGCCCCGTGTCAGCCGCTTGGACGCCACCGCCATGACGCTGCCGTCGATGACGTCGCCGGCATGCTCGAGATTGGTCGTGAAGGTCAGGATCTCGACCAGTCTTCGGTTGTCGGCCTCGGCCAGATCGTGGGGATCGGCCGCGGTCAGGTACTCCTTGATGGCGCTGTTCAGCCGGTCGAGGATGTCGTCCATGCGCCGGGTCTCGGCGATGCGGTCGCGATCGCCGTCCAGCGCGTCGAGGGCGCTGCGCAGCATCGCCTCCAGCACATCGGCCATGCGCAGCGCCTCGCGCGCCGCCCCCGCCAGGGCGATCGGCGGGGTTGCCCAGGCAACGGCGTCGAGATAGGCCGGCCGCGACGGGTCGGCGGCATCGACCCGTCCGGGCAGCCAGCGCTGCAGCAGCCGCGCATAGGCCGGCAGCAGCGGCAGCATGACGATGGCCGCGGTCAGGTTGAACGCCGTGTGGAAATCGGCGACGGCACGCGCAGGGTCGGGATCCAGGGCGACCAGCCACGGCCCCAGCCGGTCGAGCGCCGCCAGGGCCAGGACCGCGCCCGCCACGCGGATCGCGAGATTGCCGATGGGCAGGCGGCGGGCCGCCGGATCGTTGGCCCCGGCCCCTTCCAGCACCGGGTTGACGGCGGTCCCGAGGTTGGCGCCCAGGACCATCGCAAAGGCGGCCTCCGGCGGCACCGCGCCGCTGGCGGCGAACGACATCACCAGCAGCACCATGGCGACGCTGGAATGGGCCGCCCAGGTCAGGGCCGCCGAGGCCAGCATCGCGACAACCGGCGCGGTCGCGACGCTGCCGAGCAGCAGCCGCAGGCTCGGTGTGTCCTCATAGGGCCGCACCACCTGGAGCAGCTGGGCGAGCGCCAGCAGCATCAGCCCCAGTCCGATCGCTGCGCGGCCGAGGTCGCGGGCGCGCGCCGCGCGCGCCTGGCGGAAAGTCAGCACGCCGGCCAGCACGCAGAGCGGCGCCACTTGCGACATGTCGAACGACAACAGCTGGACGATCAGGGTGGTGCCGACATTGGCGCCCAGCATGGCGGCCAGCGCCGGCACCAGGTCGACCAGGCCGCCGGCCGCGAACGAGGCCAGCATCAGCCCGGTCGCCGTGCTGCTCTGCAGCACCGCGGTGACGCCGAGGCCGGCCAGGAACGCGCGCCCCCGGTTGCCGAGCATGCGGCCGAGCACGCGGCGCAGCTCCGGGCCGAGCGCGCGCTGGATGCCGGTCTGCACCATGTGCACGCCCCACAGCAGGAGCGCGACCGAGCCGGCGAGATTGACCAGGGTCAGGGTGGCGGACATCGCGTGACCGTATCAACATCGGCAGCGCGCGCAAGAATCGGAATGCGGCGACCCGGGGGCGATCTTATCTGTCGGGGCTTCGACCACGGAGGACGGATCCCATGGCCCTGGGCACGCATTTCCGCATTACCGGCCTGCCGGTGGAGCCCTTCGCGCCGCTGTTCGACCTGCCCGACGACGCGCTGGCGGCCCATCGCGCGGTCCGCGTCACCGCCGACAGCAACACCGGCTTCCCCTGCCGCATCAGCCTGACCAATGCCGCCGTCGGCGACCGGGTGCTGCTGGTCCATTACGAGCACCATCCGGTCGACACGCCGTTCCGCGCCAGCCACGCCATCTATGTGCGCCCGGGCGAGGTCACCTATGACGCGGTCGACCAGATCCCCGAGCAGCTGCGCACGAGCCTGCTGTCGGTGCGGGCATTCGACCGCACGGGCATGCTGGTCGACGCCGACGTCGTCCCCGGCACCGACCTGGAGGGCGTGATCGGCCGGCTGTTCGCCGAATCGCGGACGGACTACCTGCATGTCCATTTCGCCAGACCCGGCTGCTATGCCGCGCGGGTCGAGCGGGCGTGAGGCGCGGCGCCGTGGGTTGAGATGATCAACCCGCGGCCGTATCTTTATGGCATGTCGTCAGATAGCCGTCGCCGTCCCAGGGCCAGTCCAGATCAGGCGATTTCTTTTGCCGAAGAAGCTCGCATGCTGGCGGACGCTCGTGCATCCGCTCGGGCTGGGGATGTAGTTTCGGATGCCGAGTTTGACGCATTCCTGGACGCGCTCGACCGGGGTGAGGAGCCGCCTGAACCCGCTCGCCGACAAGCAAGATAGCCTCGGTAGTTCAGCGCCGTGGCTCGACGGCGGCGCTTCCTGGTCTATCAGGCCTTCGGTCCAGGCCAGAACCGTTCGTTATGAGCTTTTCCGCTCCAGGCAATACCCGCCCTACACGCGCTCCAGCGGCCGGTGCGGCCCGGGCGGCAGCTCGACCGTGATCGGATCGCCGGGGCTGACGTCGCCACCGGCGAGCACGACCGCCATGATCCCGGCCTTGCGCACGACCCGGCCCTGGGCGTCGCGGTCGAGCACCGCGGCCGTCAGGCCGGGCTGAAAGCGGTCGAGCTGGACGCAGGGGTTGCGCAGGCCGGTGACCTCGACGACGGCGTCGGCGCCCAGGCGCAGCCGCGCGCCGGTCGGCAGGCCCAGCAGGTCCAGGCCGCGCGTGGTGACGTTCTCGCCCATGTCGCCGGCGGCGACCCGGAAGCCGCGGGCCACCAGCTCGTCATGCAGTTCGGCGTGGATCAGGTGGACTTGGCGCAGGTTGGGCTGGGACGGGTCCACGGCCACCCGCGAGCGGTGCTTGACCGTAGCGCCCATATGGGCGTCGCCCTCGACGCCCAGGCCGGCCAGCAGCCGGATCCGGTCCTGTGTCGGCTTGCTGAAGCGATGGCCGGCAGCGCAGGCGACGGCGGTGACCCGCGCCGTCATGCGCCTGATGCCACCGCCGGCCGGGGTTGGCGCCACGCGCCCGGTGCGATGCCGTAATGCCGCTTGAACACGCGGGCGAAGGCGATGTCCGAGCCGTAGCCGACCTGGAACGCGACTTCGGCGATCGACAGGCCCGGCGTGCGCAGCAGCTCGGTCGCCCGCGCCATGCGCAGGCCGGCCAGGTACTGCATCGGGGTTTCGCCCACGGTCGCCCGGAAGGCGGCGGCGAAGGCCGATCGCGACATGCCGACCTGGGCCGCAAGCTCGGCCAGCGACCAGCGCGCGATCGGATCGGCCCGGATCAGCCGCAGGGCGGCGGCGATCTGCGGCGCGCCGGCCACCGCGCGGCAGATATGGCCGTCGCCGCCGCGGCGCTCGATCTCGGCCCGCACCGCCTGCAGGAAGAACAGCTCCGACACGCGCTTCAGCGCCGCCGCGGATCCCGGCCCGGGACGGGTCGCCTCGCGCTCGCCGGCCGCCGCCAGCAGCCGCACTGCTTCGGCCGGCTGGCCGTCGGCCCCAGGCAGATGCAGGATGTCGGGCAGGATGCGCAGCAGCGCCCGGGCGCGCGTCCGGTCGAGCCGGAGATGGCCGCTGATCAGCGACGTCACGGCCCCATTGCCCGTGCCGGCGTCCTGCAGCCGATGCTGGGTCCCGCGCGGCAGCACGACATAGTCGCCGGCGGCCAGGCGCAGCGGCGGCGCGGTGCCGGCCTGCAACAGCGCGGTGCCGGCCTGCACGGTGTAGAAGGGCGACTCCGTCGAAGCCTGGCCGCTGAGCGTCCAGGGCGCGGTCAGCGCCACTTGCCCGCACACGGCCGCCTCGAGGCGGACGGCATCCAGGAGATCGGACAGCGGATCCTGCATGTCCCTAGAGTCCGCCACCGCGCGACGCGGCGCAACCGTCCGGACGATCGGCCCGGACGATCGGTTTGCAGGTCTGGACGCGCGATCGTTGGCGGCCGGTGGCCGGCGGCTTACATGCCCGCCCATCCGATCCCCTTCGAGAGGTTTCCATGCCCCGCCTGCTTGTCATCGAATCGAGCGCCACCCCGGCCACCTCGTTCAGCCGCAAGCTGACTGCCCGCGCGGTCGAGCTGGCCCAAGCCCGGATTCCGGGCCTGACCGTCGCCACCCGCGACCTCGCGGCCGAGCCGCTGCCGCACCTGGACGAAGCCACCACCACGGCCATGCGCACGCCGGCCGACCAGCGGACGCCGGAGCAGACCCGCCTGCTGACCCTATCGGACCGGCTGGTCGACGAACTGGCGGCCGCCGACCATCTGATCGTCGGCGCGCCCATGTACAATTTCGGCATTCCGTCGACGCTGAAGGCCTGGATCGATCATGTGCTGCGCAGCGGCCGCACCTTCCGCTACACGCCATCCGGGCCCGAGGGGCTGCTGACCGGCCGGTCGGCGCTGGTGATCCTGTCACGCGGCGGCATCTACAGCCAAGGCCCGCGGATCGCCATGGACTTCCAGCAGCCCTATCTGCGCGAGACCTTGGGCTTCATCGGCATCGCCACCGAGTTCGTGGTGGTCGAAGGCGTGTCGATGGGTGCCGACGCCGCTGCGGCGGCCCTGGCCAAGGCCGTGGCCGCGCTGCCGGAGACCGCGTGGGCGCAGCGGCTGGCGGCGGCCTAACCGACCGCGGGGCCGGGGTACCGCGGGGCCGCCGGCCGGATCAGGCGCGCCAGAACGGCTTGGCCGCCTCTTCGTCGGCGTCCTCGCGGGTCAGGCCCATGTCGATCAGCTCGCGCTCGCTGAGCGCGGCCAGCGCGTCGCGCTCCTGCGCGCGGGTCGCCCACAGGTCGATCCGCGCGACGATCCGGGCCCACAGCGAGGGCGCCTCGGCAGGAACGGGAGCAAAGGTGGCGGCGGGGGACAGGCGCATCGAAGGTCTCCTGGGTCAGGGTCTGTTCCCTCCCAGGCTTGGCGGTTGCTGCGAGCCGCCTTGGTGCAGTGCACAATGGAAATATAAGACAGCCCTGCTGTCCTTCATATGCGCATTTTGCAATGCGGCAATGCGAGGTGCGGGCAGCGCGGCCATCGACCGCTTGAACCGTCCGCGCGGCCCGGCTAAGCAGGCCGCATGACCCGCTTCTTCCGCCCGCCGCTGGACGGCGTCGACGACGACCCGTTCATGCGCGACGGCGACGACCGGCTGATCCGCCGCAGCTACTGGCTCGGCCTCAGTGACCGCTCAATCCTTCAGATCATGACGCAGGGCATTGGCACGCGGCTGACGGCCGACGAAAAACGCGCGCATCTTGCTGACATCCGACGCGAGAATCTGATCGACCAGGTTTTGGCTCCGGAGATCCTGCCGCCGGAGCGGCAGTAGCCGGTCGGCCTCGGCGCGCCCCAGGGCCGTCTCCATGGCGCCGAGGCGCCGCATCGTGCCGTCGATCCAAGCCATCGATGTCCCCCCATGTCTTGACCGGGTGCTTTGAGCGGTCTTTGAGCAAACCGCGGGCCAAAGGCCGATTTGCTGGGGTTTTTTTGGGCAGCCGCGGGGTCTGTAAGGCCCGTCGACGGATTTCGGGCCGAGTCGCGACGGGACTGTCACGCCGGGCGACAGCGTCAGCCCAGCCGGTCGCGCAGATAGCGCCGGAGCATGGCCGCCAGCTCGTCCAGCGCAGCGTCCCGCGCCGGCTGGTCGGGCTCGGCCGTGAGCACCACCGCTGATTTCATCACCTGCTGCACGACCACGGCGACCGGCGCCAGCGCCTCCGGCGCCAGGCCCGGGGCCTTGGCGCGCAGGATGGCGAGCAGATGGGCCCGCACCGCCCGCCCGACCTCGGCCGCCTTGCCGGCCGGCGCGCCGGGCACGTCGATCAGCGGCGCAAAGGCCGGGTGGCCGGCGCGGAACTCGACGAGCGTGCGCAGCAGCCGGTCGGCCAGCGCGTCGGTCGACCAGCCCGCGGCCGCGTCCCGATAGGCCGTCAAGGTCTCGAACAGCGCCTCGGCATAACGCGCCATCAGCGCCTCGGCCAGCAGCTCCTTGGTTGGAAAGAACTGGTACAGCGAGCCGATCGACGCCCCCGCCCGGGCGGCGATCTCGGTCATGGTGGCGCTGTCGAAGCCCTTTTCGGCAAACACCGCGCCCGCCGCTTCCAGCAGCGCAGCCACGCGCTGGCGTCCCCGCGCCTGGCGCGGCTCGCGCGTCCCGGCGCTTGCATTTTGTGAGGATGCTCTCATATTTTCATTCATGAGGATATCCTCACGTTTCTACCAAGGACACACCGACCATGGACACGCTCGATCCGCGCACGACAGCCCTGGTTCTGATCGATCTGCAGCGGGGCATCCTGCCGTTCGCCGGCGGCCCCCATTCCGCCGACCAAGTGTTGGCCGCCGCCGGGGCGCTTGCCAAGCGGTTCCGGGCGCTCGGCGCGCCGGTGGCGCTGGTCCGGATCGGCTTCTCCGAGGGATATCCCGATCTGCTGCGCCAGCCCACCGACCATCCGCCGCCGGTGCCGGCCAGCGGCTTGCCGGCCGGGTGGTGGGACCTGCCCGACGAGCTGATGGCGTCGCCGCAGGACATCGCGATCACCAAGCGCCACTGGAGCGCGTTCCACGGCACCGAGCTGGACCTGCAGCTGCGGCGCCGCGGCATCGCCACGATCGTGCTGGGCGGCATCGCCACCTGCTTCGGGGTCGAATCCACCGCCCGCACCGGCTGGGAGCTGAACTACGCCCAGATCCTGGCGGAAGACGCCATGAGCGCGCCGACCGCGGAGCATCATCGCTTCTCCGTGGAGAAGATCCTGCCGCGCCTCGGCCGCGTCCGCCCGACCGCCGAGATTCTGGCGGCTCTGGCTTAAGGCGCCGACGGCACGGTCGCGGCCATCGACGGCCGCTTGGCAAAGGCTGCATACCACGCGGCCAGGGCCGGGCGGCTGCTGCGCCAGTCGAGGTCGGCATAGCGGAAGTCCAGATAGCCCAGGGCGCAAGCCATGGTGATGGTGCCGATGTCGACCCGGTCGCCGAGTTCAGGCGCCCAGGCCTGCATCTGGTCGAGGGCGCCGGTGATCTTGGCCATCTGCGCCTGGCGCCAGGTCGGCCACTGGATCTCCGCCGGTCGCAGCAGCTCGTAGCGGCCGAGCACGGCGGCGTCGAGCAGGCCGTCGGCGACACTCTGCTCGGTCAGGGCACGCCAGCGCGCCGGGCCCGCGGCGGGAAACAGCCGGCCGCCGCCGGCCTCGACGTCCAGATATTCGCAGACCACGCGGCTGTCATAGAGCGGCGTGCCGTCGTCCAGCAGCACGGTCGGCACCTGCCCCAGCGGGTTCTTGGCCACCACCGCCTGGTCGCGGTTGATCGGGCCGACGGCGCTGGGCAGGCGCTCGATCCGGCCGTCGAGGCCAAGCTCGATGGCCGCGGCCAGCACCTTGCGGACGAAGGGCGAGGCGGGCGAATAGAACAGCTTCACGGCAACGGGCCTCCTAGGACGAGGCCTCGACGCTAGCTGCGGTCGAGCTTCAGCGCCACCGAGTTGATGCAGTAGCGCAAGCCCTCGGGGCCCGGACCGTCCGGGAACACATGGCCGAGATGGGCGTCGCAGCGCGCGCACAGCACCTCCATGCGCACCATGCCGTGGCTGCGGTCGATCTCGGTCTCGACGGCGGCGGCCCCCACCGGCCGCGTGAAGCTGGGCCAGCCGCAGTGGGATTCGAACTTGGCCTCGGACGAGAACAGGGGTTGGCCGCAGGCGACGCAGCGATAGACGCCCGGTTCGGCGGTCGAGACATATTCACCGGTGAACGGCCGCTCGGTCGCCTTGCGGCGGGTCACGGCATACTGCTCTGGCGTCAGTTGCGCCCGCCACTCCGCGTCGCTCTTCAGCACCTTGTCGTCCATCGCCGCCTCTCCTTGGGCCCTGTCCCATAGCTGGACGGCGCCGGCCCGGGATCAAGCCCCGGCCACCGCACGGCTTGAGCAAAACGGCCGAGCGCGCGCAATTTTTCTGCGTTGACCGGTGCCGGCCACCCGCCAAGCATAGATCGCCATGACCGCCCTGCGCCTCCTCGCCGCCGTCCTGCTGCTCGGCTTGTCCGCCACCGCCGGCCATGCCGAGACCGGCGAAATCCGCATCGCCCAGCAGTTCGGCATCTCGTACCTGCCGCTGATCCTGATGAAGAGCCAAGGCCTGGTCGAGCAGGCGGCCGAGCGCGCCGGCCTGCCGCGGCCGACCGTCACCTGGGCGCAGGTCAGCGGCGCCGCCGCGATGAACGACGCCCTGATCTCCGGCAGCCTGGACTTCGCCGCCGCCGGCGTGCCGCCCATGATCATCACCTGGGCCAAGACCCGATCGTCCCTGAAGATGATGGGGGTGGCCGCCCTGGGCTCGATGCCCAACCTGCTGCTGACCAGCAATCCCAAGATCCGGACGCTGGCCGATTTCGGGCCGTCCGACCGGATCGCCCTGCCGGCCGTCAAGATCGGCTCGCAAGCCATCTACCTGCAGATGGGCGCCGAGCAGGCGTTCGGCGCCGGCCAGTCCGGCCGCCTCGACGACCTTACCGTCAGCCTGTCCCATCCCGACGGGCTGGTGGCGCTGCTGGGCGGACACGCCGAGATCGACGCGCACTTCACCAGCCCGCCCTTCACCCTGCAGGAGCTGGCCGACCCGCGCATCCATGCGGTGCTCAACACCTACGACGTGCTGGGCGGGCCGCACAGCTTCAACGCGCTGTACGCGCCGGCGCGATTCCACGACCGCAACCCCAAAAGCTTCGCCGCGGTGCTGGCGGCGCTGGATGCCGCCATGGCGTTCATCACCCAGCAGCCCGCGGCAGCCGCCGACCTGTATCTGGCCGCCGAGCCGTCGTCGCTTCAGCGCGACCGGATCGAGGCGATCATCCGCGACCCGGCCAACCGCTGGACCGCGACGCCCGAGGCGACCTTGAAGCAGGCCCAGTTCCTGTACCGCACCGGGGTCATCAAGGTCGAAGCCAAGGACTGGCGCGACCTGTTCTTTGCCGACATCCACGACCGGCCGGGGAGCTAGCCCGCCATGCCGAAGACGATGATCACCTGCGCCGTGACCGGCAACCTGACCCGGCCGGACATGAACCCGGCGCTGCCGATCTCACCCCGGCAGGTGGCCGACTCGGCGCTGGAGGCCGCGGCCGCCGGTGCCGCGGCCGTGCACATCCATGTCCGCCATCCGGAGACCGGCGCGCCGTCCATGGAGCTGGCGCACTATGCCGAGGTGGTCGAGCGGATCCGGGCCAAGGACAGCGCCGTCATCATCAACCTGACCACCGGGCCCGGCGGCCGCTACCAGCCGAGCGACGACGACCCCGCGGTCGCCGGACCGCGCACCAATTTCCTCAGGCCCGAGCGCCGGGTCGAGCATGTGGTGGCGCTGAAGCCCGACGTCTGCACGCTTGATCTCAACACCATGACCTTCGGCCAGGAGGTGGTGATCAACACGCCCGCCAACCTGCGCCGGATGGCGGCGCTGATCCACGAGGCGGGGGTCAAGCCCGAGATCGAGCTGTTCGACAGCGGCGACATCCAGCTACTGGGCGATTTCCTGGCCGAAGGCGTGCTGCGCGGCCCGGCGCTGGTCAGCCTGGTGCTGGGCGTCAAGTACGGGTTCCCGGCGACACCGGCGGCCATGGCGTTCGCCCGCTCCATGCTGCCGCCCGACGCCGTGTGGACCGGCTTCGGCATCGGACGCAGCGCCTTCCCCATGGTGGCGCAGTCCTACCTGCTGGGCGGCATGGTGCGCATCGGCATGGAGGACACGGTCCATGTCGCCAAAGGGCAACTGGCCAAGGGCAATGGCGAGTTGGTCGAGAAGGCCCGCCACATCGTCGAGCTGCTGGGCGGCGAGATCATGAGCGCCGGCGAGGCGCGGACGCTGCTCGGCCTCGGATAGCCGAGGCCATGCCGGAGCTGCCGGCGCTCATGCGGTCGATCGCGGCCGGCGACGACGCCGCAGTGGCGGCGATGCTGGCCGGCCGGCCGGACCTGGCGCGGACGTGCCTGGGTCACGGCGCGACGCGCGCCGAGTCGAAGCCGTTCTTCCTGGACGCCATCCGCCACCATGTCTACGCCGGCGACACGGCGCTGCATGTGGCCGCGGCCGCCCATCGGCCGGCGCTGGTCCGGCAGCTGATCGGGCTCGGCGCCGATCCGCACGCCCGCAACCGGCGCGGCGCGCACCCCCTGCACTACGCCGCGGACGGCATTCCGGGCGAGCCGGGCTGGGATCCCGAGGCCCAGGCCGCCTGCGTCACCGGCCTGCTCGAAGCCGGCGCCGATCCCAACGCCGTCGACCGCGGCGGCGTCACGCCGCTCCACCGGGCCGTGCGCAACCGCTGCGCCGCCGCCGTCGCGGCGCTGCTGGCCGGCGGCGCCGACCCGCGCCGCCCGAACGGCAACGGCTCCACGCCGGCGCTGCTCGCCCGGCTCACCACCGGCCGCGGCGGCGTCGGATCGGCCCCCGCGAAGGCCGGGCAGGCCGAGATTCTGCGGCTGCTCGCCGCCCATGGCGTATAGGAGCTAATCGGCGTAGCTGGCCAGGACGCGCCGGATCTCGGGATCGGTCAGGCTCTGCCGGGTCACGGTCACCACGTCGATATACTGGCGGGGTGGCAGCGCCCGTCCCTGGAGGGCGGCGACCAGGCTGCCGAGCGCCCGGTAGCCCATGCGGAACGGATCCTGCACCACCGTCGCGTACAGCAGGCCGCTGTTGAGGGCGTCGGCCAGCTCCGGCCGCCAGTCGAACACCACCAGGCGCGGCCGGTCGGCCGCCGGGATCCCCGCGATCACCCGCAGGGCGCCATAGGCCACCGGTTCGCTGGGGGCGAACACCGCATCAAGGCGGCCGTGATAGCTGGCCAGCGCCGCGGCGACCTGATCCTGGGCCTCGCGATAGCGGTACCGGTAGCCGACATAGCGGTCGACGACCACCTGCCAGCCCTGCTCGCGCGCGACGCTGAGGAAGCCTGCCTCCCGTTGCGAGGTCGAGGTAATGGCGGCGTCGTGGCGCAGCAGCGCGACCCGGGCCTGGGCGGGCAGGACCGTGGCCAGGCTCGATGCCGCGAGCCGCCCGGCGGCGAAATTGTCGGTCTCCACCGTCGACAGGCTCACGAAGTCGCTGCTGTCGCGATCGACCGTCACGATCGGGACGGCAGTCGACACCGGGGACTCGACGCCAAACAGCTGCTCGGGCGCCAGAACGATGCCGGCGACCCCGCGATGCACCAGGTAGTCGATGATCTTGAGCTGGATATTGGGCTCGGCGCCGAGCGGCCCGTCGGAGGGGCTGCGCACGACGACATCGACATGCAGGTCCTGCGCTGCGCGTTCGACGCCCTTGATCAGCGTCTGCCAGAAGGTCAGCACGGTGCCCGGCAGGACGACGCCGATCAGGGTATCGGCAGCCCGCGCGGGCGCCGCCATCGACAGCAGCAGGATCAGCGCCACGACCATGCGCATCGGCGATCATTCCATGCGGCTTTGGCGGGCCAGCTCGATTAGCCCGTTATCCTAAGCCGGATTGGATACGCGCCGCTACAAGGGATACCGGCCCAGCCGCTCGGTCAGCAGGTCGAAGAACCCGTCGGCGTCCAGCTGCACCAGCACGTCGACGTTGGGCGCATGGCCGGTGGTGCCCCACCAGTCGGCTGCGGTATGGCCGAGGGTCAGCGCGCCCGCGGTCTCGACCTGCACCCAGGCCGGCCGCGACTGGAACAGGTCCGGCCGCAGCAGCCAGGCGATCGTGCAGGCGTCATGCACCGGCCCGCCGGGGCCGCCGAAGCGCTCGGGGTCGTTGCGGTCGTAGAAGGTCAGCAAGCGCTGCACCGACTGCGCCACCGGGTTGGGCAGGGCGGCGATGCGGGCGATCCGGGCCGGGGTCGCCAGGGCCTGGTGGGTCAGATCCAGGGGCGCCAGCGTGATCGGCGCCCCCGCCGCCATCACCCGTTGGGCGGCGTGCGGGTCGGCCAGGATGTTGAATTCGGCCGACGGTGTCCGGTTGCCCCCGGCCAGGAACGCGCCGCCCATGATCACCAGCCGCTCGATCCCCTTGGCCAGGCTGGGGTCGTGGGCCAGGGCGACGGCGACGTTGGTCAAGGGCCCCAGGCAGCACAGGGTGACCGGTGGCGAAGCTCCGACGGCGGCCGGCCCGAGCTCGGCGCGTAGCCGGTCGACCGCATGCAGCGGCGCCAGCCGCATCGCCGGCGCCGGCAGGGTCTCGGCGCCGAGGCCGCCCGAGCCGCTGTACTTGCCGAAGATCTGGTCGCGCACGAGCGGCCGCGGGCAGCCGGCATGGACCGCCAGGTCGGGCCGGCCGGCGAGTTCGCAGATCTTGCGGGCGTTGAGCGCGGTCTGCTCGGCCGGCACGTTCCCGGCGACCGTGGTGATCGCGCGCACCTCCAGCTCCGGCGAGGCCAGGGCCAGGAGGATGGCGACGGCATCGTCGACCCCGGGGTCGGTGTCGATGACGATCGGCCGCTGGGTCACGCCACCGCCTCCAGCGCCGCCCGCACCGCCGCGACGCCGGCCGGCGGCAGCGGCGGCTGGGGCGGCAGCGGGTCGCCGACGTCATAGCCCTGCAGCGCCAGGCCGCCCTTGATGCAGGCGGCCAGATTGTAGGCGGCGAAGGCCTGGTTCAGGCGCCACAGCGGCCGCTGCAGCGCCATCGCCGCCGCCCAGTCGCCGGCCCGGCACAGCTCGTACAGGCGCACGCTCTGGCGCGGCACCAGGCAGGCCGGCCCGGCCATCCAGCCGACGCCGCCGATCAGCATGACCGCGGCCGGGATGTGGGCCGAGGCGCTGAACAGCCTGATCCGGTCGCCGACGGCGTCCTGGATCGACAGGAGGCGCCCGGTGTTGTTCGACGCATCCTTCAGGTAGCGGATGGTCGGCACCTCGGCCAGCCGGCGGATCGCGGCCAGGCTGAGGTCCGAGCGCTGGAAGCTGGGATTGGTGTACAGCACCACCGGCAGGGCGACCGCCTCGGCGACGGCGGTGAAATAGGCGACGACACCGTCGTCGGGGATCGGGAAATACGCCTCCAGGATCGCCAGGATGCCCGCCGCGCCCCGGCGCTCGAAGTGACGCGCCTGGCGCACCGCCTCGGCGGTCGTGGTCGCGGCGACGCCCGGCACCACCGGGACCCGGCCGGCCGCCGCCTCCAGCACCACGTCCACGATCCGCGTCTTCTGCTCCCAGCCGAGATAGGCGAACTCGCCGGTGCTGCCGAGCGGCGTCAGGCCGTGGACACCGGCCGCGATCAGGTCGTCGACCAGGCGGGCCAGGACTGCGTCGAGCACCTGCCCGTGGCCGTCGACGGGCGAGACGAGATAGGGGAAGACGCCGTGGAAATCGCTCATCCGCGCAGCCATAGCCGATCCCGGCCGGCTCCGGAACCCCGGCCGGACGCAGGCCGCCCCGTCCGCCACACGCGTTGCCGGGCCGGGCAGGCAGCTCCTAGCATCACCGGTCTGCTCCGGAGGACATCATGACGCTTCGCCACCTGGTTGCCGGCTTGGGCCTGGCCCTGGCCGCCATCGCATCGGCCGCGGCGGCCGAGCTGAAGATCGGCGTCCCGGCGCCGATCACCACGCTCGATCCGCAGTTCTACGTGATCGGCAGCAACAGCGCGATGGCGCGCAACCTGTTCGACGGGCTAATCAACCAGGGGGACCACCAGCAGCTGGAGCCGGCGCTGGCCACCGACTGGCGCGCGGTCGACGCCACGACCTGGGAATTCCACCTGCGCCCGGGTGTCAAATTCCATGACGGCGCGCCGCTGGAGGCCGAGGATGTGGCCGCGTCGCTGCGGCGGGTGCCGACGATCGCCAACAGCCCCAGCTCGTTCCTGCCCTACGTCAAGGCGATCCAAGCGGTTGCGGTCGTCGACCCCTTGACCGTGCGCATCACGACCGCCGGCCCGACGCCGCTCCTGCCCAACAATCTCAGCCGCATCGCAATCCTGCCTCGGAGCGGCGAGCACGCCCCCTCGGACGCCTTCGACAAGCCGGGCGGCGTCGCCGGCACCGGACCGTTCAAGCTGGCCGAGTACGTGCCCGGCGACCATGTGCGCCTGGTCCGCAACGACGCCTGGTGGGGGCCGAAACCGGCCTGGGAGGCGGTCACGATCCGCTTCGTGCCGAACGACAGCGCGCGGGTCACCGCGCTGCTGGCCGGCGACCTGGACCTGATCGAGTCAGTGCCGTCGACCGCCCTCGCCCGGCTGCGCGGCGACGCCCGCTTCGCGATCGCACGCGCCACCAGCAACCGGGTCATGTATCTGCATCTCGACAGTGACCGCGCGCGCTCGCCGTTCGTAACCGCCAAGGACGGCAGCCCGATCGACAACCCGATGCGCGACGCGCGCGTGCGCCGCGCCCTGTCGCTGGCGATCAATCGCCAGGCGCTGGTCGACCGGATCATGGACGGCGAAGGCGTGGCCACCGGCCAGTTGGTGCCGGAGGGCTATTTCGGCCATGTCGACGATCTCCCCGCTCCGGCCTTCGACCTCGGCGGCGCCCGCAAGCTCCTGGCCGAGGCCGGGGTGCCGGACGGCTTCGGCCTGACCCTGCATGCCTCGAACGACCGCTATCCCAACGACGAGAAACAGGCCCAGGCCATCGCCCAGATGCTGACCCGCGCCGGCGTGGCCACCAAGGTCGTGACCCAGCCGGGTGCGGTGTTCTTCACCAGGGCCTCCAAGCTCGAGTACAGCCTGATCCTGGGCGGCGCCGCGGCCGAGACCGGCGAGGCGTCCAGCGTCCTGCGCCCGCTTCTGGAGAGTTTCGACCCGGCGGTGGGCTCGGGCACCGGCAACCGTGGCCGCTATTCGAGCCCCGAGTTCGACCGGCTGCTGCGCCAGGCCCTGGCGACCGTCGACGACGCCGCTCGCGCCGACCTGCTGCAGAAGGCCACCCGCCTGGCCATGGGCGAGCAGGGCGTGATCCCGCTGTTCTTCCTGGTCAATGACTGGGCCATGCGCAAGGACCTGCGCTACCAGGCCCGGTCCGACGGCTATACCCTGGCGGCCGGGGTGGCCGCCGCGCCGTGATCGGGATCGGGTAGCCGGCCGGGAGGCACAAGACCCGGCCGGCGTCCCGTCTTATGCCGCCTTGCGGCGGCGCAAGCTCCACCCGATCAGGCCGGCGCTGAGCAACGCCAGGGACGCGGGCTCCGGCACGCGGGTCGTGGGCACGTCGAAGCTGATGTTGTCGATGGCAAAGTCCCAGCTGTCGGACCCGGTGTACGCCACATGGACCACGGTTCCCGCGGCGGCCAGGCCCTCGGTCGCGGTCGAGCTGCCGGTCGACGCCAGGCTGAAGCTGTTGCTGTGACCGGCGTTGTCGGACAGGACGTAGCTGCCCGCGTACCCGTTCGTCACGTCGATCTGGAAGTTCGTGACCGGCTGGCTGAAGGTGATCGTCAGCGGATTGGTCAGCGACACGTCCCCGAAGAACGACGTCGCGTAGACGTTGGTCGTGTCCGCGGATCCGGTTTCGTTGGTCAGGATGACGCCGCCGGTGAACTGCGCGGTCAGCGACCCGAAGCTGTAGGTCAGCGTCTGCGCCGATCCGGCAGAGCTGAAGACTGACGGTCCGGCGGGCTGGTCCTCGAAGGTAATCAGCGCGGCATGGGCTTGGCTCGCCGCGGCCAAGGCCGTCAGCGAGACAACAGAAGCGCATAGAACTCTGAGCATAGTGGCTTCGTCCTTTCCAGATTGGCAGGAAAACCACGCTGATCTTAGCAACAAGCGGGCCAATTTTTTCGGGACAGCGATTTCAATAGCTTAGGAAATTGCATTCGAAACCCTGTAAATTTTGTCGACGACTGGAGGGGCCGCCGCCTGATCAACGCGCCGCCGCGCCATCGGCACCGTGGACAAAATTGGGACCGCCCGGCCATCGTCGGTGCCATGAAGATCGTCGTGCTGGCCGAGAAGCCGTCGCAGGCGCGCGACTACCGCCAGGCCCTGTCCGGGGTGACGGTGGTGGCGGCGCGCGGACATCTCCTGGAGCATCGGCCGCCCAAGGCCTATCTGGGCCGCGGCGCCGGCGACTACGACCATTGGAACTGGGCCCGCCTGCCGCTGCTGCCCGACCGCCTGGAGCGGATGCCGAAATCCGATGCCAAGGCCGAGCTGACCACCATCGCCGCGGCGCTGGCCGGCGCCGGCGAAGTTGTCATCGCGACCGACGCCGACGCCGAAGGCGAGGCCATCGCCGTCCTGATTCTCGATCATCTGGGCTGGCGCGGCCGCACCAGCCGGATGTGGCTCGCCTCGCTCGACCGCCCGACCATCCGGCGCGCCTTCGCCGAACGTCGGCCAGCCACCGAGACCCGCGGCTGGGCGCTGGCCGCCATGGTGCGCAGCGACGGCGACTGGCTGGTCGGCATGAACTGCAGCCCGGCGGCGACCAAGGCGCTGGTGCCGCGCGGCCAGAAGACGGTATTCCCGGTCGGCCGGGTCCAGACCCCGACGCTGGCGCTGGTGGCGCGCCGCGATCGCGCGATCGCCGACTTCAAGCCGACCGACTATTTCGAGGTGGTGGCGCTGGTGGACGCGCCGGACCGGGCCGGCGCCATCCGGCGGGTCGCCCTGCGCCATGCCCCCGACGAGCGCCGGCGCCTGACCGACCGCGCCGCCGCCGAGGCCATCGCCGCGGCCGCCCAGGGCTGGCAGGGGCCGCTGGCGGTGCTGCGCGAGCGCGTGCGCCAGAAGCCGCCGCCGCTGTTCAGTCTGTCCGGCCTGCAAAAGAAGGCGTCGGCCCTCTGGGGCTACGGCGCCCAGCAGACGCTCGACGCCGCCCAGGCGCTCTACGAGCGGCACAAGCTCACGACATATCCGCGCGCCGACTGCGAGCACCTGCCCGAAGCCATGGCCGGCGACATGCCGACCCTGCTGGAGCAGCTCGACGCCCTCGGCGGCTATGACGACATCGTGGCGGCGATCGGCGGCCGGCCGGTGATCCGGCGCGGCAAGGCCGGCCACTTCTCGGACCAGGCGGTTGCCGAGACCAGCCATCACGCCATCGTGCCCAACGTCAACGTCGCGCCGACCGCCGCGGCGCTGGCCGGGCTCGGCGCCACCGAGCGCCGCCTCTACGACCTGATCGTGCGCACCACGCTCGCCGCCCTGCTGCCCGATCACGAGCGCGACCGGACCACGGTCTCCGCCCCGATCACGGGCAAGCCGTTCCGGGCGGTCGGCAGCGTGCCGGCGGTCGTCGGCTGGACGCTCGCCTTCGCCCGGCCGGACTTCGCAGATCGCACTGACGCCAGCCCAAATGACGCCAACCCAGGGGCCGAGCCGGAACCGCCGCTTCCCGACCTGGCCGACGGCACAGCTGGCACCGTCGCCGACGCCCGGGTCGAAGCCAAACGCACCAAGCCGCCGCGCCCCTACACCGAAGGCACGCTCATCGCCGCCATGGAGCGCGTCGCCGATCTGGTCGACGATCCCGCGGTCAAGCGCCGGCTGCGCGAGACCAGCGGTATCGGGACCCAGGCGACCCGCGCCGGCATCATCAAGGAGCTGCTGCGACGGGGGCTGCTGCTCAAATCAGGCAAGGCGCTGTCGGCCAGTCTCGATGCCCATCGGCTGATCGGCGCGCTCGAGACCCACGCCCCGGCACTGGTCGACCCGGCCGTGACCGCACGCTGGGAGGACCTGGCCCAGGACCTGATCGCCGGCCGCGTCGATCCGGCCGACGCCTATGGCCGGCTCGGCCGCTTCGTCGCCGGCCAGGTCGAACGGCTGCGACGGGTGATCGGCGCCGGCGCCGACGCTGCCGACCGACCGTCGGGATCGCCGCCCGCCGCCGCGCCGCCATCGCCACGCCAACTCGCCTTCGCGCGCAAGCTGCTGGGCGCCCATCCCGGCTCGGCCGAGCCGGACGGCTGGCGGACCAGCGCCGCGGCCTGCGCCCAGCTGATCGACGCGCTCAAGGCCAAGGCGGGCGGCGCCAAGGCGGGCGGCGCCCAGGAGGACGGCGCGCCCAAGCGGCGTCGGCGCCGGCCGCCCGCGTCGCGGTCACGGACCGCGCGCAAGCCCCGGTGACCGCGCCGATCCCGATGTAGCGGGGGCTATCTCTTTGCCCAGATCGCCTCGTAGCTCTGCTGGTAGGGAATATTCGCGTCGATCTGCTCAGTGCCAATCTTGGCCAGGAATTCGGCCGTCACGACAATCGGCTTGCTGACATAGCCGCTGGGCGGCTGTCCGGC
This sequence comes from uncultured Comamonadaceae bacterium, assembly GCA_964511405.1. GTDB lineage: Bacteria > Pseudomonadota > Alphaproteobacteria > Elsterales > Elsteraceae > CAZEFK01. The sequence goes on from CAZEFK010000073.1 coordinate 20,213, forward strand.
AAAGGCCCGGTTCAATTCGTCGGCAAGCTGCCAGCCTTGCAGGTTCAACGGCTCGGCGACCGTGGCAATCTGCTGTGAATGGCCCGTCTTGATTCGGCTCAGGGCTTTGACCGAACCGTCGCCCGCGGAGACGTTGTAGACATCGTCGCGCCCGGCCTCGATCAGTGGAAAGTTCATATTATCGAAGTAGATGTCGTTGATCGCCAAAGTATGCGTCCAGGCTTTCCCGAACTTGGCATTGACCCGCGCCACCACACCGGGAATCAGCATCGCCGCCTCGGATATCTTTACATCCTCGACCGACAAGACCTTGCAGGACGAACAAGCCTCTATGATCTCCTTCATTTTGTCCGTCTTGGCAATTGCGACGCCAAACCGGCTGTCATTGATGAGAACGGCGCCGACATTGCCGGCAGCGCTCGCGATCACATACTTGGCGGCGGCGTCGGCGACCTGCACCGGATCGGTCGCGACATTGACGAAGAGATCCGCCGTCGGCCCAGGTTGCGCGACGGCATGCCAGCCCGCCAGGACGATCTTGGCCGACTTGGCGGCTGCGACCTGGTCCTTGACCGCGCCGGCATCGATTCCGCCCAGCACGATCGCGTCGGGATGCCTGGCCACGGCGTCGTTGACGTTGTTGGCGTTGGTCGGCCCGTCACCCTTGCCGTCCAGGTAGGAAATCTGCCATCCCAGACTCTGCGCCGCCCCCTCGAATGCGCGGAGGACGCCGCTGATGCCGCCATTCTGCATGTCGTGGGCCAGGTAAATGACAGTCTTGCCGGCCTGCCGCGGTGGACCCGTGCTGGGGCCGTCCCAGTCGCCCGCCCACGCCGCGCCGCCCCAAGCCCAGGCCGCCAGAGAGAAATACAGAATTCGCGCCGACGCCCTGCTGGCACTCATATCTTCCCCCCATCCGGGATCGCGCAGTTTCGGAGGGAACATCTTAATCTTCAGTTGAGGGGGCCAGTCTCTCCGCCCCCGGAGCGGAGAGACAGGCCGATCACGGCGCCGCGATCGCGCCGGCCCCCTGGCGCGTGGCCTGCACCGCCTCGCGGGCGGCCTTGGCCATCAGGCCACTGTCGTTGGCGATGGTGACCAGCCGGAAGCCCATCTCGATCATGCGCACGCTGTAGGCGGGGGTGGCGTTGTGCAGGCCGGCGAACTGGCCGCGCGCCTTGGTCTCCTGGATCAGCCGGTCGTAGATCTCCAGGACCATCGGCTCCTCGCGGTCGAGCTTCGGCCCGATGCCCAGCGAGAAGCCCAGGTCGCCCGGACCGACATAGATGCCGCTGATGCCGGGCACGTCGAGGATCGCCGCCAGGTTGTCGACCGCCTCGCGGGTCTCGATCATCGGGATGATCAGCACCTCGTCGTTGGCGATGGTCTGGTAGCTGCTGGCCTCGCCGTACTGGGCGGCGCGGATCGGGCCGTTGCTGCGCTTGCCCTTGGGCGGGTAGAGGCAGGCGGCGACCAGCGCCTCGGCCTCGGCCCGGGTGTTGACCATCGGGCAGATGATGCCCCAGGCGCCGCCGTCCAGCGCCTTGCCGATGATCCCGGGCTCGTTCCACGGCACCCGGACCATGGGCGTGACCGGATGGGCGTTCATGGCCTGGAAGCACTGCACCATCGACAGGTAGTCCTGCACGCCGTGCTGCATGTCGACCGTCACGCTGTCCCAGCCGCATTGGGCCATGACCTCGGCCGAGAACCCCGAGGGGATCGCCAGCCAGCCATTCACGCAGGCCTTGCCCTCGGCCAGCCGCCGCTTGAGCTTGTTCGTCATCGGTTTCATCCCTATGTCCGGCCCCGCCACGGCCGGGGCATGAGCTGCTACCGTAGCCAGGCTGCCGGATGCCGGATAGGTCGCTGATGCTTCAAGGCCCCATGCACGCACCGCGGGACGAAACGATCGCCGGCCCGCCGGCCCTGCTCACGGCCACCGACGGTACGGCCATCGCGACGCCTGCGGCCTGGGTCGCGGTTCGGCGCCTCGAGCCGCTGGACCTGTTCGAACGCCATGTCGTCGGCACGGAATCGGTGTTGCCGATGTCAGATCGATGAGACGGCCAGTCGTGTCTTGGCTTCGGGGAGCTTGTTGATATGTCGATAGAACTCGGTCTCCGTTATCTCCGTCGCCCAGTCCAGGCGTACAGAGACGTCATATCGAGACGCCCCAATCTTTTGATTAATCCTTCCAACGGACGTGGCTTCAAGTGAAGTTAGGTAGTTCAAATCTCTAATGTAAGCCCGGATTGGTCCAGCGAGTTTTGTATAATGTTTCTCCACCATATCGTACAGCTCTATATGATCTATTGGCGCAGTCCGATCCAAGAGCACATTCAATATCTCGCATTGACGATGCGCCAATGCTCTTTTTCTAGTAGATTGCAGCCGCCCATACATTTGCGCCATTACATCTCGGAATAGACTACGCTGGACGTGCACGCGAATCTCTTTAAGCAGCCGCTGACATTGCACGGCAATGCCACGGAGGCCAAACTTCAAGAATGGCGTGAGGTCGTAATTTTCCTCACGAACCTTGCTCAAGACATACAGGTATTTATCCTTCTCGTCATAGTAATAATTTGACATGGCAATGAACAGAGAATCCTTGAGCTGCGATCGCCGCAACAACAGCGCCTCGACGGCCCGCGCGGTCCGCCCATTACCGTCGTGAAAGGGGTGCATCGCTCCCAGGTGATAGTGGAAAGCCAAGGCCTGAACGAGGGTGTCATGAGCGCGGAACTCCTGGTTCAGCGCGCCGCACAGCCGAGAGAACGCCCTCGCGCAATCGGCGCCACCCTCGACGCCACAATGCCGCGGCCGGCCGAATACCACGTTCTGCCCGCTGCCGCGCAGCGTTCCTGGCGCGCAGTGGTCATCGTCGCAACCGGTCACGATCCTGGCGTGGATCTGCTTGATCAGGTCGAGGTCGACCGGGCGATCGGCGGGCAGGCTTTCGATCCACCGATAGGTGTGCTTCGCAGATCGAGCCTGCCGCTGTGACCGCGCAAAGCGGCCTTGTGGGCCTCGGCGGTCGCCCCGCTTCGCCGCCGTCGTCGCCGACCAGCTGCTGGCGCTGACCACACCGCGCCCGCTCTACGTGGCCAGCGCCGGCGAGGACGCCTGGACCGACCCGGAGGGTGAGCGCCGCGCGGCGGTGGCCGCGGAACCGGCCCGGCGACTGCTCGGCGCCGGCGGCCGGGTCGGTTATCACCTCCGCCCCGGCGGTCACGACATCACCGCCTATGATTGGGAGCGCTACCTGGACTTCGCCGGTCGCCAGCTTAGCCGCCGGCCGCCAGCGCGCCCCTGACCTTGGCGCCGAGGTCGGCGGCGGTGAACGGCTTGGGCAGGATCCGGTCGAGCGGGACCTCGCGGGCCAGGGCCTCGGTGTTGGCGTAGCCGGTGACGAACAGGAACGGCAGCCCGGGCCGCCGGGCGCGCACGGCGCGGGCGAGCTCGACCCCGTTCATCCCCGGCATCGCGTAGTCCAGAACCGCGAGCGTCACCCCGGCCTCCCGGTCCAGCTCCTCGAGTGCCGCTGGCCCGTTGCCGGCTTCCACGGTCGTGTAGCCGAGATTGGTCAGCATGTGGGCGGTTACCGCGCGCACGTCGTGATCATCATCGACTACCAGGATGACACCTTGGCCACCCGGGGCCGGGGCCTGCTGCCGCGGCGCGTCGGCAGCGGCCGGCATCGCGCCCGCCCGCGGCAGGTAGATGCGCACGGTGGTGCCGACGCCGACGGTGCTGTCGATCTTGACGCTGCCGCCCGACTGGTGGGCGAAGCCATGAACCTGGGACAGGCCCAGGCCGGAGCCGCGGCCCGGCTCCTTGGTCGTGAAGAACGGCTCGATCGCCCGGGCCAGGACCTCGGGCGCCATGCCGGCGCCGCGATCGCGGACCACCACCATCACATACTCCCCGGCCGGCGGGTCCTCGGGCCGAACGGGCGGGCCGAGCACGGCGTTGGCGGTCTCGATGGCAAGGCTGCCGCCGACGGGGACGGCATCGCGGGCGTTGATCGCCAGGTTCAGGATTGCCAGCTCGAGCTGGCCGCGGTCGGCCAGGGCCGGCCACAGCGCCGGCTCCAGCGCCACCTTGATGCCGACGGTGCCACCGATCGCGCTGTGCAGCAGCGGCTGCATGCCGGTGACCACCTCGTTGAGATCGATCGGCCGGGGGTCGAGCCGCTGCTTGCGCGCGAAGGCCAGCAATTGCCCGGTCAGGCGGCTGCCGCGGTCGGCCGCGGCGCGCATATGCTCGACCCGGCGCTGGCTCCGCCTGTCGAGACTGGCCGCGTCGGCCATCAGCTCCAGATTGCCGCTGATCACGGTCAGCAGGTTGTTGAAGTCGTGGGCGATCCCCGCGGTCAGCTGGCCCACGGCCTCGAGCCGCTGCGACTGGCGCAACTCGGCTTCGGCGGCTTCGCGGCGCGCCGCCTCCTCGCGCACCCGGGTCAGCGCCGCCTGCTCGCGCAGCGTCCGCCGCAGCGCGGTCCAGGACACGAAGAACAGCGCCGCCGTGGCCGAGCCGCCGACGATGAGATAGCGGGCCATGGTCCGGCGCCACCCGGCGACGATCGCGTCGGTGCTGCGGCCGATGACGACAAAGGTCGGATAACCCGGCACCCGCTCATAGACGCAGCGCTGTTCCGGCTGGTCCTGGGCGGCGATCGCGGGCACCACATAGCGGCCGCCGGTCGGATGGCGGGTGATGGCCTCCAGGAACGCCGTCGACGCGGTCGCTGACTGCGGCCGCTGGCTCTCCGTCGGGAAGCGGACCAGGATCTGGCCGTCGTCGCGGACCAGCTTGATCACCCAGCCATCGCCATCGGGCGCGGCGTCGCCCAGCAGCGTCTGATAGAATTGGGCAAAGAAGCCGGGCGACAGGGCGACGTCGGTCGCGCCGTCAAAGGCCCCGGTCGCGGTCTCGCGGCGGCGGCCCAGGCCGAAGAACGGCCGGCCGGTAACGCGGCTGACCTCGAGCCGGCTGATATAGGTCGGCGTTGCGTTGGTGCGCAGCGCGGTGAACCAATCGCGGTCGGAGAAATCGATCGGCAGCATCGGCCAGGCGCCGGTCGCCAGCAGGCCGTGGCCGTCGCGCCCCACGACCACGAGCGACTGCACCTGCGGCAGGCCGGTGATGATGTTCTGGATGTCGCGGCGAAGGTCGCCTTCGGACAACCGGATCAGCTGGTCGGACAAGCCTTGCAGCAACTGGTTGACGCGGTCGGCGACGAGCCGGTCGCTGTCGAGCACCTTGGCCGCATGTTCGCGGCCGATGGCGGCAATGCGGGCCCCGTCGCGGTCGGACTCGGCGAACGCCGTGCGAAAGCTCGCCCAGGCGATCGCCGCGAACAGGCCCATCGGCACCAGGACCGAAGCGACCAGCAGGATCCGAAGCGGACCGATCGCGTCCTTCGGGATCGCCTGCCCCGCCGATCGCCACACTGCATGCCCCCAATCCCGATGCCGGTCCTCCTCCCGGTCGCTCAGGGCCTGTCAGGGGTCAGGCCTTGGCGCGGCGGCGGACTGGCCGTGCCGGCTCGGCTTCGATCCTGGACTTGCCGAGTCCGATCTGTTTGGCGAACTCGGACCGCCGCGCGGCATAGGTCGGCGCGACCATGGGATAGTCCGACGGCAAGCCCCACTTCGCCCGGTACTCCTCGGGCGTGATGTTGTACATCGTGCGCAGGTGCCGTTTCAGCATCTTCAGCTTCTTGCCGTCTTCCAGGCACACGATGTAGTCGGGCGTCACCGAGCGCCGGACCGGCACCGCCGGCACCGGCCGCTCCGCTGCCGCCGCCGGCGCGGTGCCCGCATCCATCGACAACAGGGCGTCGCGGATCGTCGTCAGCACATGGGCGATCGCGTCAGGCGCCACACTGTTGTTGGAAAAATAGGCGGTTGCCAAAGCGGTGGTGTGCTCCAGCAGCTCAGCGGTCTTGCGGGCGACCGGTGCGGCGGCGGCTGGATCGTTGCTGTCCATGGATGGATCTTTCCTCAGTTCGAAGACCATAGTCTATAGCACAACGGGATTACTTCCAGGGATGGAATCGATGCCTTGGCCGCGATCGACGGCGGCGGCTTGACAGAGACGTAAGCATTAACTTACAGTTAGCCATGGCTGACATGGCACGAACCCTCCACGCCTTGGCCGACCCGACCCGCCGTGCGGTGTTCGAGCGGCTGGCCGGCGGCCCCCAGCCGGTGGGCGTGATCGCCCGCGGGCTGCCGGTGAGCCGGCCGGCGGTGTCGCAGCATTTGGCGGTGTTGAAGGCCGCGGGGCTGGTCATCGACCGCGCCGAGGGCACCCGGCGCGTCTATCAGATCGATCCGCGTGGGCTGGGCGCCTTGCGCGCCTGGCTCGACCAGTTCTGGAGCACGGCCCTGGACGCCTTCGTCGCCGCAGCCGAATACCCCCCGACCGAGGAGACCTGACCGATGCCGGAGCTCGAAATCATCGGATCGCCGCTAAGCAATTTCGTCTGGGTCGTGCGCATCGCCTGCGGCGAGAAGGGCGTGCCCTATACCTTGACGCCGGCGATGCCGCGCACGCCCGAGGTCCAGGCGATCCACCCCCTGGGCAAGATCCCGGCGATGCGCCATGGCGACGTGGTGCTCGCCGAATCCAAGGCGATCTGCACCTATATCGACCAGACCTTCCCGGGCCCGCGGATCATTCCCGAGAACCCGCGGCTGGCGGCGCTGACCGAGCAGTGGGTCTCGATCATCAACACGGCCATCGACCCGGTGGTGGTGCGCCGCTATCTGGGTGCCTATTTCTTCCCGAAGACGCCCGACGGCAGCCCCGATCGGGCGACCATCGCCGAGGTCCTGCCGACAATGGAGTCGCATCTGTCGCTGCTGGATCGCGCGGTGGCTTCGGGCCATCTGGTCGGCAGCGCCTTCACCCTGGCCGACGCCGATCTGGTCCCGATCCTCTATTATCTGAACAAGCTGCCGGAATCGGCCGCCATGATCGCGGCGCGGCCGGCGCTCACGGCCTATCTGGCGCGCCACTTGGAGCGCCCGAGCGTGCGCGACACCGTGCCCCCGCCGATGCCGCCGCGCGATCCGGCCTGAGGCGGCCCGGACCCTTCTCGGCCGCTTCAGGCCGAGAAGGGCGGCGCCGGACTACAGGAAGTTGCCGAGATAGTCGCGCTTGCCGACGTCGACGCCGCTATGGCGCAAGATGTCGTAAGCGGTGGTGACGTGGAAATAGAAGTTGGGATAGGCGAACCTCAGCAGATATTGCTGGGCGGTGAACTTGGTCGGCTCGTTTCCCAACTTGAGCACGACTTCCCGGGTTTCCGCGCCGTCGACCTGTTCGGGCTTGACGCTGTGCAGGAAGTCGACGGTCTTGGCGATCCGCGCCGTGAGCTCCGGGAAGGTGGTCTCGGTGTCGGGGAAGCTCGGCACCTCGACGCCGGCCAGCCGGGCGCCGGCGCCCTTGGCCGAGTCGCTGGCGATCTGGACCTGCCGGGTCAGCGGGAACATGTCGGGATAGAGCCGCGCGGTCAGGAGCACCTGCGGATCGATCTTCTTCGCCTCGCAATGGGCGGCGCCCTTGTCGAGCACGCCCGACAGCGCGGTCAGGATCTGGACCATCGGCGGAATGGCGGTCTGGTACAGCGACGGCATGGTCATCCTCCTCGAGACTGCGGCATTCGGTCCGAATACACCGGAACGCCCCGCCGGTGTGAGGGGCCTAACAGATGCGCGGCGCGCATGCCGCCTATGCTGCCGGCGAGCGTAACCGGGAGGGGACAATGTCGAAAGCCGTGGCAGCAGCGATGCTCGCGGGCCTGTGCCTGAGCCAGGCGGCGGAAACGGAGCGGCCCCGGGCGCCCGCCGCGGAGCGGCCGGTTGCCCTGGTGTCGTCGGCCCGAACCGCCGACTGTCTGTCGCGCAGCGAGCGCTACGAGCTGGCCACCGATCCGCCCTTCCTGTTCACGCCGCGTTGCTTCTGAGGCGCCGGCGTTAACCTTCTTGATCGGCCGGCGCCCTGCACCATCTGTGACAAACGGCAACGCGGCGGCTGCGCATGGGGCGGGCCGCCCGCCGATGCCGGCCCCCGCGCCGCGTGTCACGGGCGGGGGCGGACGAGTGCGGAGTGCCTAATGGACTTCGGTAACCTGACGGAACGGGCGCGCGGCGCGATCCAGGCCGCGCAGATGGCCGCCTTGGCTGGCCGCCACCAGCATCTGCTGCCCGAGCACCTGCTGAAGGCGCTGCTGGAAGACGGCGAGGGCATGACCCAGCGCCTGGTGCGTGACGCCGGCGGCGATCCCGAGCTTTTGCGCGAGGCCGCCCAGATGGTGCTGGCCGGCGTGCCCAAGGTCGACAGCGACGGCCCCCATCCCATCTACATGTCGCCGGCGCTGGCCGGCGTGCTGCAATCGGCGGTGCAGGGCGCTCACGGCGCCGGCGATCAGTTCGTGACCGCCGAGCGGCTGCTGGAGAGCCTGGCCGGCGAACCGTCCCTGCGCAAGCTGTTCCAGCGCGCGGGCGTCAACGCGCAAGGGCTGGCCGCCGCCGTGGCGGCGCTGCGCCGCGGCCGCACGGCCGACGCCCCCTCGGCCGAGCAGGGCTGGGAGGCCCTGCGCAAATACACCCGCGACCTGACCGCCGAGGCCCGCGACGGCCGGCTCGACCCGGTGATCGGGCGTGACGACGAGATCAGGCGCACGCTGCAGGTGCTGTCGCGGCGCACCAAGAACAATCCGGTGCTGATCGGCGACCCCGGCGTCGGCAAGACCGCGATCGTCGAGGGGCTGGCCCAGCGCCTGGCCGCGGGCGACGTGCCCGAGGGCCTCAAGGACCGCCGCGTGCTGGCGCTGGACCTGACGGCGCTGTTGGCCGGCGCCAAGTTCCGCGGCGAGTTCGAGGAGCGGCTGAAGGCGGTGCTGGCCGAGGTCCAGGCCGCCGCCGGCCGGATCATCCTGTTCATCGACGAGCTGCACACCCTGATCGGCGCCGGCCGCACCGAGGGCGCCATGGACGCCGCCAACATGCTCAAGCCGGCCCTGGCGCGCGGCGAGCTGCGCTGCATCGGCGCCACCACGCCCGACGAGTTCAGGCGCTACATCGAGAAGGATGCGGCCCTGGCCCGGCGCTTCCAGCCGGTGACCATCGACGAGCCGTCGGAGGACGACGCGGTCTCGATCCTGCGCGGCATCAAGGGCAAGTACGAGGTGCATCACGGCATCCACATCGCCGATGCGGCGATCGTGGCGGCGGTGCAGCTCTCGGCCCGCTACATCGCCGACCGGCGCCTGCCCGACAAGGCGATCGACCTGGTCGACGAGGCCGCCAGCCGCCTGCGCATGGCCATCGACAGCAAGCCCGAAGCGCTCGACGCCGTCGACCGCCGGGTCGTGCAGCTGAAGATCGAGCGCGAGGCCTTGAAGGCCGAACCCGACGCCCGCTCGCAGGAGCGCCTGGCCAAGCTCGAGACCGAGCTGGCCGAGGCCGAGGTCAAGCAGGCTTCGATGGAAGAGGTGTGGCGGGCCTCGCAGGAGCGCCGCACCGCCGGCCGCCGTGCCAAGCAGGAGCTGGACCAGGCCCATACCGAGCTGGAGCGCGCCCAGCGCGAGGCCGACTGGACCCGTGCCGGCGAGCTCGCCTACGCCCTGATCCCGGAGCTGGAGAAGCGGCTGGCCGAGGCCGAGGCGCGCGATGCCACGGCCGAGCGCGAGGAAGTGACACCCAGCGACATCGCCCAGGTGGTCACGCGCTGGACCGGCATCCCGGTGGACCGGATGTTGGAGGGCGAGCGCGAGCGCCTGCGCGGTATGGAGGACAAGCTGTCGGCGCGCGTGGTCGGGCAGGCCGAGGCGGTGCGCGCGGTGGCCAAAGCCGTGCGGCGCGCCCGGGCCGGCCTGAAGGACCTGGCGCGCCCGACCGGCAGCTTCCTGTTCCTGGGCCCGACCGGCGTCGGCAAGACCGAGCTGGCCAAGGCGCTGGCGCAGTTCCTGTTCGACGACGAGACCGCGGTCACGCGTTTGGACATGTCGGAATACATGGAGAAGCACGCGGTATCGCGGATGATCGGCTCGCCCCCGGGCTACGTCGGCTATGACGACGGCGGCTCGCTGGCCGAGCGGATCCGCCGGCGGCCCTACCAGGTGGTGCTGCTGGACGAGGTCGAGAAGGCGCACCCTGATGTCCTGAACGTGCTGCTGCAGGCCATGGACGACGGCCGCCTGACCGATGGCCAGGGCCGCACCGCCGACTTCCGGCACGCCATCCTGATCCTGACCTCGAACTTGGGGGCCGAGGCCCTGAGCGCGCTCGACGACGACGAGCCGGTCGACGCCGCCCGGGTCGAGGTGATGGACGCGGTGCGCCGCGCCTTCCGGCCGGAGTTCCTGAACCGGCTGGACGACGTGCTGATCTTCCGCCGCCTGGGCCGCGCCCAGATGGCCAAGATCGTCGACATCCAGCTGGCGCGCGTCGGCCAGCGCCTGGCCGAGCGCGGCCTGACGCTGGCCGCCGACCAGGCGGCGCGCGAGCGCATCGCCGCGCTGGGCTGGGACCCGGCCTTCGGCGCGCGGCCCCTGAAGCGCGTGGTCCAAGGCCTGGTCGAGGATCCGATCGCCGAGCGGATGCTGGACGGCGAGATCCCCGAGGGCTCGATCCTGACCCTGTCCCTGGTCGACGGCCGCGTCGCCCTCGACGGGCTGGTGGTCGAGGAGGAGCGCCCCCAGGGCTTCAAGGCCCCCGAACGCCCGCCCATCGGCTTCGCTCTGCCCAAGCGCGCGGTCGCGGTGCACTGACGGACAAAGCCCCGCCGTCCCGACCCGGGACGGCGGGGCGCCAGCTTTGCTTTGTCTCCGCGCAGGCGGGATCCAGCCGCGACGGCAATTCCCGGCCGAGGCATTTGATAAGAACGTCGAGCCAGCTGGATCCCCGCCTTCGCGGGGATGACGATCGAAGGGCAAGTTCCCTTTGCTTTGTCGTCATCCCGCGCAGGCGGGGATCCAGCCGTCATGGCCAATTCCCGGCTGAGAGCCGATCCCAAAAGGTCTTGAATCGGATCAATATGTTGTGATTCGGTG
>CAZEFK010000074.1:0-31073 GCA_964511405.1 uncultured Comamonadaceae bacterium
CCGCCGTCTTGCAACCGCCTGACGCCGAATCAAAACTTTTGAGTCAGGCTCTAAGACGGGTACGGAAAATGTCTTGGCCGATCCGCTGCACGACCAGACGCTCGGCTTCGGTGCTGCGCGGCAGATCGGCGACGCGAACTTCGAATTCACGCAGCGGCGCGTCAGGAAGGCTAATACCAAGCGCATAGATTCGATTGAGCGCAGCGTAGAGCTCCCGCAACGTCCCGAAGACGTAACAGGCTTTGCCGGGACCTCGTACCTCCGCCGAGGGCAAATCGAGCTCAGCGATTACGCCAGCATGATCGACAGCGAGAAGCCACGGCCCGCTGATACCCTCGGCGGCCAAATAGATGACACCGTGCGCCGTGGTAGACGCGAACGCACGCCATCCTGCTTCCTCGCCCAGAACACGACGAAAGCCGTTCTGCGAGGCGGCCTTCTCGCATTCCTCACGGACCACGAAGGGCTGAGGCGCTTCAATCATCGTCTATAGATCGCGCGCCATCAGTCGTTCCGACCCGGGCGCTCCCCGCAGTGTCAACCTCAGCCAAGGATCGCAGCGGAGGTCATCAGGGGGGCGAGTGGTGGTCGTCACGATGTACTGAAAAGCCGCTGTTCCTGTCATCTCCTCAAGTTCACGCATCAGGCGGAACAGCTCGTCATAGATGCTCAGGCCGAGGTCAGCCTCGCGGGGGCTATCGTGGACAAGGAATGCGGGGAGGCGCGTTGCGCCCTCGATGCTCAAACAGAGGCAAGCTATATCGAAAGCCAGTACCTTCAGGGATTCGATGGCAGCTGTACGGCGATCCCCATCGACATCGATAGCCAATTGCAGCCTATCGCCGCTCAGCGTCACGGCTCCCTTCGCATTCTCGTTGACCAGGTGACGAATGATGGCCGCAAATTTCTCCGTTATTCGACCGAAGGCCAGGCCCTGTTTGTCGCGGAAGGCTGCAAGCCGCTCCCGTTCTTTGATCAATCTCTCCTCGAGGTTGCGCAACCGCTTTCGCACCTCATCTCGCTCAGTCGATAGCTCGGAAAAGCGCCCGACCCTTTCTTTGAGTCGCGTCGCGGCCTGCCAGGCCGACGCGCGCGTGTCGCGCACGCTTTCGATGGCTTGAACGCGCTTCTCCGCCTGCTCGACCCGCTGGCGGGCGAGAGCGGCGTCAGGCTGAAGGGCTCTCAGCCTGGCTTCCAAACCGTTGATCTTTCGATTCTGATCGCCGATCTCCTGACGCTTCGCAGCGAGTCGGGCCCTGCATTCCGCCTCATTGTGCAGCTTGTGGGACAAACTGCATTGCTCCGCGAGCACCTTATCAATCGGCACCTCACAGATCGGGCACACCTGACTGGCCGCATTCTCCGCCGCGGCTGACAAACTCGGTATTTCGCTGGAGAGCAACGTCAGGACCTGCTTCTCGGCCGGCAATTGGCCGTCCAGGCGAATGCGCTCCTCGTCGATGCGCCGCAGTTCTTCGCGGGCCTCCTGCAGTGCCTTCCGGGCCTGTCCAAGTTCCGCGGTGTCGCCAGTCGGAAGCTGCGCGGCCGCTGCGAGCCGCTCATCGGCAGCCTTGCGAAACAGCTCCAGAAGCAAAGGCATCTCCGGCACGGTCTGTTCGGCGAGGCCGAGTTGATCAATCAATCGATCGCGGCGTCTGCCGCGATCCCAATCGAGGTACGACGCTTCCCGCTCCGTCGCGGCGACTTCGGTTCGCAGCACTTCCTCCACCCGCCGCGTTTGCTGCTCTTCGTCGGTGATCGCCATAAGGAATGCCCGAAGTGCTTCACGCCGAGGGCCGGTTTCGCGCCCGCTTGCCGGAAGCGGTGCATCGGAGCCGGATGCTGGCGACCGCCAGTCGAGAACGTCATCGAAGCGGCATTCCTGATCGCGGGTAAGCCAGGCGAGCGCGATCGGCCATGCTTTTTGGTCGGGCTGGAGACGAGCCAGCGCCGCAACGCCAGGCGTCAAGATGGCCTGTTCGATAGCCTCGACCAGCGGGTCGATGCTTGTCGTCGCGCCATCGCCGGCCGCGATCTCATCGAGGTTGCCGTCGGCGGTCGCCACATGCCGGCGCCGAATGCCCAATGGCCGCACGACAGCCCAGCACACGTCGTCAAGCATCACCTCCGCGCCGACGATGCCGTTGGGAAAGGCGAGCGCGATGCGTTCCCGTTGGGTTTCGTCGGCGAAGCGGTGCTCGCCGAGGCAGTAGCGCAGCAGGCGACAAAATAGAGTTTTGCCGCTTCCGTGACCTATGGCGGGCACGCCGCCAGCGCTGATGTCATCGAAGCCGTCTGGCGACCAGACGATGTTGAGTCCCGGTCGAAGCTTGACATCGCGGATCTTCTGGCCGCCCGGCGCTTCCCAAATCGCCAGACGGCGCACCCAGAGGCGCGGCCCATTCAGGCCTGCCGGGACGGTCAGACTGAGCTTCGGGGGGGCGAATATCTCATGCTGCTGAGGCATGCGCGATCCAATCCCGAACCTCGTCCGGCATTGAGGTGACGGTCGCATTCAGGTCGAACGTGGCCAGTGCTCCTAGCACGAATCCTGCCCGGCCGTCGGGCCACCCGGCGGTGTCGAAGGCTTCGAGGCCAGGCCCGGGGGCCCATCTCCCCTCTGATAGGTTTTCAATCAGGCGCCCATTGCCGCGATGGTTGGAGACGGTGGCGCCCCAGCCTTGATTGGTGCGCGCTGCGAAGCCTATCACATTGCCAGTGCGCGGCTGTGACTCCTGCCCGACCAAGCGTCGCCACTCCCTTGCCCGAGCTTCCGGGAGCAATGGTGTCAGAAGGTGCGGCTCCAGCATCATTGCCGCAGCGAGACGGACGGTTCGACTCGGTGTCGGCCCGTCGATCGCCTTCAGAATCGCAGTCAGGGCAGCGCCGGCGTCATTCGGTTGCTGCGCTACGCGCATCCAGGCTCCGTCGGGAAGAGTAACGAGAGTCGGCTTTTGGACGGTTGGCACTGCAGCCGCGGTCTGGCCCGCGCCCAGTCCAAGATTAACGAATGTCCCGTCGGCTTCCATCCGGTCCCAAGCTTCGAGCACGAGGCGGCGGGTGCGGTATTCGCCAAATTGGCGGATTTCCCGTTCCTTCAAAACACGGAAGGTTTCTGAAGGGTAGTCCGCGCCTTTCACGTCTGCGGGATCGAGGACGTAGCGCAGCTCGTTGCGGTCAAGACCATAGGCGCGGGCGTAAAAGGCATCGAGATCGGCGCGCAGAAGTCCACGACGATTTTCGTCCCACTGATAAGGAGGACCGTCATGGCCGAGATCGCGTCCGAACGAGCTCAGGGAATCTGAGGTGTAGCTGAGTTCCAGCACCTTCGGCGCGACGAAGGCAAGCTGGGATTCGGTATATGTTTCTGGCGGCAAAATAGGAAACTGTTTCAGATAGCCGTATGTTAAGTGAGTGCCGCCAACTGATTGGCGGGCGCAGTAATCAAGAACCATCGAGTTGAGGTTCGCCAAGAGTGCTGCCCACCTAGTCGGCTCGACATCAGAGAACATTAGTGGCATCGAGTGCGCCACGCCAACTTTTGGGATTATCGAAGCAATAGTTGTTCTCTCGTTCACGGTATTAGCTATATCGCGCCAACCTATGAGCCACTCGCGGCTCCACCCCTTCTCGGCCAGCCGCTTCTCAACTTCCGGCTCAGGCACCCAATATCTGGGGACCGGTTCAAAGGTGGGATCGCACTTCTGTATTGTTGATGGGTCGGAAGAGGTTTCCCCGTCTTCCTCGTATCCGCCCCAACGATGGTCGAATTGGTGGATCATCTTCGCTTCGTAGAGTGGCACGTAAAGGGTAGCGTCGGAACTCGGTTCGGATTGAGACCATACTGCTCCGGTCTGCTGTAATCCTGATGTTATCAATTGCTGCGCCGTGCGGAAAAGTTCAGACTCTGAAGTCAAGTTGAAGAGCCCCTGCCGAAATTCGATCCCCCAAGGGTTTCCAGAGGATCCCTTGGCATCCTCGATCAACACGGGGGATCTAGAGTAGATCTTCGCCGCCAGTTGGGCATCAGCGCGGGAACGAAATACCGGTGCGGTACGACTATTGGGATTCAGGCGTGCGATTTCGTTAGGAGTGAGAGTGAAATTGCGCTCTGGATCAGCCAGCTGCGCGGGATTTGTTAGAAAAAATGCGAATTTAGCAGTTACCTCGGCATAGCCGAGCGTCATTAGACAGAATTTGACGCGATAATAGACTTCCGGGAAGAGCCTCTCTCTATTTTCAAAATCGATAAGGCTACTGAGCCGCTTTTCTTTCATCAGCCACGCGAAGAATTGCGCAGTCGACGAATCCGTCGCGATTCCCGTTGGCACGATCAATCCGGAACGCCCCTCCGGGCCCGAAAGTTTTGCAAATAGCTCCGAAAATAATGCATAGGTGTTTACTTTGCCTCTTGCGGTAAGATCAAAGCGACCAGATTCCCGAGTGAACTCATTTACGGCTTCTGATGCGGCCAGGGCGCGCTGGTAGCCGGCAAAAATTTCTGGCTGCTCTCGTTCGAGATTCTCGATAGCCCTCTTGCGTGCCGCACCGGCCAAAGCGGCAATCTCTGGGTAGATTGCTGCAAAATATTCCTTGTCGGAGAGCTGCATTACTTCCCACGGCGGATTGCCAAGCACGACGTCGAAGCCACCGCGCTGCATGACATCGGGGAATTCCAGCGGCCAGTGGAAAGCCCGCGCTGCGCGCGCGGCATCGACGGTCGCGCGGAACATCGGTCCGAATGGCGGGACGCCCCGCAGCCATTCCCAGAGCGCGCCAGAAGTCGGCACCGTTTCGGCGCCCCGCCGCGGCATGCCGTCGGGCCCTGCATGCTGGCCACCCTTCACCTTGGGCAGCAGGAAGGCCGCGACATAAAGGTCGCAGGCGGTCTCGAGTTGCCAGGCGACCGCGCCTTTTCCGGTTAGCAATTGCAGACGCGCAGCCTTTTCCTCGATCTCATCGACCGTGTCTTCAGGCATGGCGCGGAGCGCCTCAAAATCACGCAGCAGGTCGCGGGCGCGATTGAAGCCGAAGCCCTCGGCAACGCGGCCTTTCTCCGCTTGCTCACGCTTATTCTTTTGCGCGTAGTATTTCGCAACCTCCTTATCATCGCCAATCAGCGGCTTATACGCGGCGTCGGGGATTCCCGTTTCCAACACTTTCAAGTCGAACACGCCGAGCAGCGCGTCGCCGCAGCGGATTTGCGCGTCGAAAAAGCCGAGCGGTAGGCCAGGATCCACCGTCTCGATCCACAGCGCGACCTTAGTCAGCTCCACCGCCATTGGGTTGCGATCAACGCCGTGGACGCAATTGCGGGCGACGTCGCGCAGGGCGTGACGGAAGTCGGCGATGGACGGCGTTCCCTCGGTGCGAATGCGCGCAAGCCGCGTCGCGATGCGTCCGGCAGCGGAAAGCAGGAAATGGCCGGAGCCGCAGGCAGGATCGATGACGGCGAGCTTCAGCAGTGCCGCCGCTGGGTCAGCCTTGGCCTCGACGCGGTCGAGCACGGGATCGAGCGCGGTGTCGAGCAGCGCCTGCACGAGACTGTCGGGCGTGTAATAGGAGCCCGTGGTCTTGCGCTGATTGCCCTTCTGCTCCGCCAATTCGGAGGCGAATTTGAGCGTGCGCGCGTCGTCGCCGAGCTGGGGCTGAAGTTCAAGCAGAGATTCATAGACCGAGCCTAGTTCCTCGGTCTTCATCGCCCGCCAGTTGACTGGAATGAGGCCGGCTTTGTCGGAGAGCCAGGAAAGGCGATAGAGCGCCTCCATGAAGGCGCGGTTCCGTAGGCGCGCGGTCTCCAGACGCGGCAGCCGGTCGGCGTTGAACAGGCCGCCTAGCGCCGGCAGGCCGAGCTTGTCCTGCCCATGCGCCAGCGCGCGGAAGACAATCTTGATAGCCTCAAAACGGTCGTGATGCTTGTCCCATGACGACGCTCGCGCGGCCTGAGCGCGTAGATGGGTTAGGCCGTAGCCTTCGGCGTAGAGTTTTCGCGCTTCCGGTTTGGCGGTGTCGGGATGCAGCAGGTTCCGGTCTTCGGCCACCATTAGGAAGATCAGGCGATAGACGAGGCGCAGAAGCTCGTTGAACCATTCGATCAGGTTGACCTCACCGGAACGCAGCCGGGCCGCGAGGTCGGGATTGGCTTCCAGGAAACCAGAGCCGAGAACTTTCAGCGCCACTTCGACCTGGCTGGACAGCCGGTCGCGTGCCGCCTCGCCCTCGCGCGCTCCGGCGTCGCGCCAGCGCTCCAGCACGCAATCCGTTACGGGCGTGCCAGCGGCGCCGAAGCGTGTCCGATGCATCAGCGACCAAAGGACCGCGAAGGAGGCCGCGTCCTCGTTGGTGAAGATCCCTGCAAGGTCAGCTTCGATATAGGCGGGACGCGTCAATGACGCGTTGTCCCGCATCAGGCGGATGACTGCGCCGTTCGTCACCAAGCCCCAAAGTGCGGCATCGCTGTCATTGAGATAATCCTGAAGCGCAAAGGCTGGTGATCGCGAACGATCCGTCGAGAGCGTCGGGCTGCGCCGGTCGAGCTTCTCTTCGGCAGGCGGCACGACAACGACCGGCACGCGCCCGCCGGCCAGGAGCGCGACTGTGCCATCGGCCGGGGCGAGATCGTCGAAGCCGAAGGTTTCGGCCAGGAAAGCGCGCACGAATCGCCGCGTCGCCTCGGCGGACGGGTTGTGCAGCTTCGCGAAAGCATCGAAGTGGGATTGCCCAACACGGAAGGCAGTCGAGATTTCCTCGCGAATCGTCAGCCCTTTGCGGATACGGTAATCCGCTTCGGTCTGCTCGGGCGCCTGCCGGCGATCGATGCCGGCGATCATGGCCGGTGCGATCAGGTTTCCCTCAAGCGTGAGCGACGGCCAGGCCGACATATCGGTGACGGGCTTGCGCGCCATAGCTCAGGCCTCCCCTGGCATCAGCGCAAACAAGCCGATCACGTCGGGCGGCTGCACAGTCTCCACGGTAACGCGCGATACGGAGCCGGAGGCAGTGCGGAGGCGGGCGTGATCCGCCATCAGTTCTTGCGCGCGCGAGCGGACGAAGTTCGCGATCAGTCCTGCGAGCAAGACGGGCAAGTCCTCTTTCGCCTTGGCGATAAACCTGTCGCGCGCGACGGGCGCGAGATCGGCTGTCGCCGGGGCGTTGAGCAGGTCTCGAGCAGCCTCGCCGGCTGCCACAATACGGTCGCTCTGGATCGCCACGAGGGCAGCTTCTTCGGCCAGCAGCAATCGCTCCTTGCGAGCGTGAACGGTCAGCTTGAAGCGCACACGCAGTATAGCAACGCGGGTCAGTTGCTGAACGGCCGCGCTCGGCCATGCGCCCACCCGGCCGATACCAAGCCCGGGCAGGGACTCCGGATCGAGCGACGCCTCGACAAGCGCCTCGGCAAGCGTGGCGGTCAGCGGATGCGTCCTTGTCAGTAGGGCCGTGCCGGACGGCGCGGGTTCGGCCGTCGCCAGGCGCACGGATCCAGTTAGATCCAGCCCAGCCAGTCGGTCTCGCAAACCAGCATCCAGCGCCCCGAGATGGGCAAGGAGGACCGTTTTGCGTAATTCAAGCGGAACGCCAAAGCGCGCCATAGCGCGTTCTACGAACATCCGAGCGTTCGCCGGAGAGCCAAGGAGCGCTCGGACCTTCTCCCATTCCGGCGCGACTTCCTGCGGCTTCATCGCATTCTGCGCGAACCGGGCGCGGGACCGCTTCTCATTTTCCTCAGCGTCGCGCCAACGCGCCTCCATCGCGCTCGCGCCGGCATCGAGGCGGAGATCGAGTGTCATCTGGCGGGGCACACCCCGGCGCAGCATCATCGACGCCATCAAAGCGTCGGTCACCGGGCCGCGTTCATCGGGTAGTGGAACGGTCACGCCCGTCGCTTTGCGGATCTCCTCTGCCTTGCGGAGGATCACATCCAATACGGCGCCGTCGATCGCGCTGTCGGACGAGAACATCATGATCGATCGGACCAGTTTCGCCGGTTGGCCGAAGCGATCGACGCGTCCCTCCCGCTGCTGATGTCGGGTCGGGTTCCACGACAGATCGTAGTGGACGACGGTGTCGAAGAGCTGTTGCAGATTGATCCCTTCGGACAGGCAGTCTGTGGCGACGAGAAGGCGCTGCACCTGCTTGTTGTCGTCGGCCATCACCATATCGGCCACTCGGTCACGCCGCTCGTCCGGCGTCAGCACTCCCGTTACGGATTCGATGGTCAGCTTCGGGAACACCTTCCGCAGGCCATCGCGGACATGCTCGGCCGTCGCGAGGTATCGGCAGAAGACGACGGGATTGGCGCCCTCCTTGATCAGCGGCATCAGCACCTCCACCAAAGCGGCCAGCTTCGGATCGGGCTCCGCCGCCAAAGCCTCGGCGCGGCGCACTAAGGCGAGCAGTTCCGGATCGGCCTTGAAGGCAGTGCCAGGCTCAAGATCAATGGCGTCCTCGTCGTCGCTGTCTTCGTCATAGATCTGCGGTTCGAGGCGATCGGTCTCGTTGGCGATCCGGTTCCGTAGAGCGCTAAGGCCGGC
The DNA here is from genome assembly GCA_964511405.1 of uncultured Comamonadaceae bacterium. Taxonomy (GTDB): domain Bacteria; phylum Pseudomonadota; class Alphaproteobacteria; order Elsterales; family Elsteraceae; genus CAZEFK01. The sequence continues at coordinate 8,532 of CAZEFK010000074.1, forward strand.
GGTCGGCGACGAGCCGACACAACGCATCAGCGCCAACGTTCCCCAGAATGCTAAGCGCCGTTCCCGTTGCCCGCCTGCCGCGCGGGATACGATGCCGAGGCAATAATCCAGGACTGCTTCCTGGAATTCGACATGTGCTTTCGACAGCCGGTACGGAAACTCGGTCGTCTCATGCTTCGGGAACGCACGATTTTCGTGCCATTCCCCGGAGACGAGGTCGATACGGCGACGCTGCACGAAATGCCGCGCCAAGCGCTCGCGATATCGGGTATCCTCAAAACTCATGGATGCAAACGAGGGTTCGATCAGGGAAAGCAGCCGTGCGAACGCTTCTTCGTCACCCGAATGTGGCGTCGCTGTTAAAAGAACCATCCGCCGATCCGGATCACGCGCTAGTCCGGACAGAAGCTCGAAGCGCTGTTGCCGGCCCTGATGCGTGCCGACGCAAGCATGCGCCTCATCGACAATGACGAAATCCGGACATGCGCGCGCAAAGTTTTCTCGACGTTTTTCCGCTTTGATGTAATCGAGGCTGACGACGGTGTATGGGTAAGCGCTGAACAGGGTTTGGGCGAGAGGCAGGCCTCTTTCTAGCCTGCTTGCGGTGCCGGACGTAACTGCAACGCTATCGATCCCGAACCGGGACTTCAGCTCCCCCACCCATTGCTCGACAAGATGCGGTGGACAGAGCACGGAGAATGCATCGACCTCGCCTCGATCCATCAGCTCGCGCAGGATCAGGCCGGCCTCGATGGTCTTGCCAATGCCGACGTCGTCCGCGATGAGCAGGCGCGGGACCGACAGGCGAAGAGCCATCAGCAAGGGCACGAGCTGATAGGTCCGGGGTTCGAAGGCGAGTTGCGCGGCGGACCGGAAGGGGCCCGCACCGCGGCGCAATGTCAGACGCATCGCATCCGCAAGCAGGGCCGCTTTCGCCTGAACTGTTGTCGTGGCGTCGGTCGGCAGATCGAAACGGGCAGGCTCGACGGGAAGAATCTCGAGCGTCGGGTCGAGGATCACGGTATCGCTCTCGCTGCCCGAGAGCGGGCGGAGCGCCAGAATGCCGTCCTGCGGCGACGGCAACGCGACCCATTCGCGCCCACGGGCGCGGACCAGATCTCCAGGGGCAAAGCTCACCGTCATCGGGACGCCCCCCCGAAGATCGAGATCATTGCGTCGGGCACGCCTGCCGCGGCCGTTCCCGGCAACTCGAACAGCGTCCAGCCCCTGGCTTCAGCTTCCCGGCGCGTTGTCTCGGCTAGGGGAGAGGCGCAAGCGGCGACGAAGTGATCGCGCCAGGCGAAGCTCATCTCCTGCTCGGAAAAGCAGACAGGGGAGCCATCCGGGGGAGGAAGCCCGACCTCCCTGAAGGCGCTCGCCCACCCTTCGCGCTCGGCCGATTCACCCGGCGCTCCGGCAAGCACCACCCGTCCGCGCGCTAGATCGACAAGCATCTGCTTCGCTTCGTCGCTCGTCCGGTCGATCAGTTCATGATCAGGCTGGTTGAAGTAGGAGAGCAAGCACCGATAGCACCCGCGCACACAGGCTTTTCCATTGCGGCTGGTGAGCAGCTTGGCGTCGCCTGCCGCAATCGCGTCATCGACCTTCTCGAAATGCATCAGGTTCAGCGCTTCATGGGCTACCTTACCGAGCGCTTGCGGGTCCTCGATCAGGCGACTCAAGACGCCGGCACCGCCTTCTGTCGCTTCATAGGCCAGGACAGCGCGACGGTTGTCGCGGGCGGGCAATGGCTCGCCAAGGACTTCGCCTTCTTCCAGTTGGAAGACGACCTCAATGCCTCTCATCAAGGCGTGCTGAACGGTGACGATCGTCTCGGGCGCATAGGCCGTCGGCTCGTTGAACCGGAAGAGCAGTGCGTTCTTGTGGTCCCGCACAATAGGGACAATCCGAACCGGCTTCACGACATCCGGTGGCACGTCGACGTCGGGGGCTTCGTCGGCCGATTTCGCCCAATAGCCGCTCCGCGGATCGATATAGAAGCCGAAGACCGTCTGGTTTGCTCGCCGCTTCAGGCCTTTGTTGATCCGACTGATCTCGGCGCTGTTGGCGTATTGCAGAGTAAGGACCGATACGTCCCCGCAGCGGAAATCGGCCTCGGTGATCCGCACGCGGCCGTCGCGTTTCGGCCAGGAAAAGACCGTCTGAATGTCGAAGCCCTGCCGGACGCGCTCTTCATCATTTGCTGTGATCCGCTCGGCCGGCTCAGCCTCGACATTGTCGATCCTGAGCGTCCGCTTCACGGGCATCTCACCGGCGATGGGGCCGTTACAGGCGTGGCAGCGCTCGACCTCGCCGTCGTGGCAGGCGCCGCAGTTCGAGCAGATGAAAATATCCTTCGTGGCAAGTTCCGCTCCGTCGCCCATTCGCACTTCCGGCGGCAGCTTCGCTTTCATGACCCGATAGGCGCGGCCTTCGTGATAAATCAGGCTGCGCGGCCCGAATTCCGAGATTGCCAGGAAGCGCGCGCGTTGGAGGAAGGAGCCAGTTTTCCCCTCACCAGGGATGAAGGCGTAGAGGGGCAGCCGGGGGAAATTGTAGCCCGGCAGGAAGCCTTCGGTCGCGAGGTAGCGGTAGGAGTAGAAGTCCGAGCCGTTCGAGGCCTTGCCCTGCTCTAGAATGGCGATCTGGTCGCTTGCCTGCATCTGGGATGCCTTGATGCGACGTCGGTCTGCGGCCGAGAGACCCGTGATCTCGGAGCGGGCATTGGCCTCGATCAGCTGCGTTCGGGCGGAGTTGTAAAGCTCCCGCCACCGATCGAACGCGCGATCGAAATCATGCGGAGCACGCTGGGCGACCGAGGCAACAAAGTCATCCGGTTCACCCATCCAGACCGGCTTGCGGCCATCCATCGAAGCAAGAATCTGATCGAGAACGCGCTTCATTGGCGCGCGCGCCGCTTTCGCCAGTTCGGGCCGATGGACGACCTCTTGGATCTCCGCTTTCAACGGGTGTCCCGTCTGCGTCAGGTCGAGGATATCCGGGATGTCGGGAGACAGGGCGAGCTTAGCCTCGGCAAGCCAGACAGCGTGCAGGTGCGAGCGGATGAGCTCTTCGTTGGTGATGTCGAGGGCAGGAGGGCGAACGACGCCGGCCACCATCTCGTTGTGCCGTTCGAAGAAATATTGATCGTGAGGCGATTGGGCGGCGCAATAAGTGACGATGACTGCGGCCTGCCCGGAGCGGCCCGCACGGCCGGCGCGTTGAGCATAGTTGGCCGGCGTCGGCGGCACATTTCGCAGATAGACTGCGTTGAGCGCCGAAATGTCGACGCCGAGTTCCATGGTCGGCGAACAGAACAGAGCGGGCAGAAACTGCTCCGACTCGCCGGCCGCCTTGAGCTCGGCGGCATTTTTCGCGAGATTCTCCCGGTCTTCCTTCTCGTGTCGGAAGCGCCACTCGCGCCATTCGCGTTGCCTCTGGGATACCTGGGCTGTGTGTTCGCGGCCTTCGAGACCCCAAAAGCTGCTCCGACCCGCTTTCAGATCGGCGGCGATTTCGTTGTAAAGATCGCGAAAGTAGCGGTTGCCCTGCGCTGCGCCGCGCCGGATGGCTTCGCCGGGCACGAGACGGACAGCGGATGGCGACAGACGCCATCCTTGTAGGTCCTTCTCCAGATCGACGCGTGAGACTAGCCCCTCCCGTGCGAGGATGTCCATTAGGCTAGTCATATCCGTCAAATAATCGCTCTTGCTCAACCTGGTTCCGATAACGCTCATGCGATTGATGAGCCGCCCGATACGAGAATTGTGACCGGCTCGGACGATGGTTTGTTCTTCTTTAAGACTTACCTGGTCTTTGCTCGGAGCTTGTAGAAACAGAGTTGTGCGACTTCTAGGTGTCTCTTTTATGTCGATAGCCCAGGGAGCGCGTAGCACATTACGGGATTTCTGGGCGACGCCTTCGAGAACGGTAGGGTCGAGGGATTCCGTTCCGACAGCCAATCCGTCGAGCATCGCGCCAAGGAGTTTCTGCAGCATCGCCTTGCGCCTCGGCGCGTCGAGCGCTCCGAATTCCGGCCTGATGGCCGTAAACTGTCCGACATCTTCCACGATGTCGTCGAGGCCAATGAACTCGACATCGATGAGCTTGAGAACAGAGAGGCTCGGATTGGTGTAGCGCCATCCCCGGCGCAGATCCGTCCAAAGCCGATGGGCAAGAACCTTTTGAAGGGACCGCTGCGCGTCTTCCCGGATCACGGCTCCCGCCTCGGGGTCCAGCATCCAATGGATGCGTGCATCTCGGTTGGTAGCGGTGAAGCCGAGCGCCCTCACGATCCGCAGACCGAACTCGTCCTCCGTCAAGCCGTCGTCGCCCGCGTCGAGCACGGCCCGGAGAATCGCGCCGCGTAAAAGGCTGACGAACAGGAAATCATTGAAATGGCCCGCCTGAAGAGCGGCGTCCTGACGATTGTCCGTGAAGCCGAGCAGCTTGCGCTTGTCCTTGGGGACGCCACTGTCGTGCCTGTTCATCCATTCGAGAGCGGTCGCGACGAGCAGCGTCGTCGCCGAGCTTCGGCCTTCACCCGACAGGCCCGCCAGTTTGGTGCGTTCGCGCATGTTGGGATGCGGCTGGTCGAGGCAGCATGGACAGAAGCCGAACTTTCCGGGGATGAACCAGAAGCTTTTTCCCGATGGGTCGTAGCGCCCATCAGAGGCGACGGCGACCATCCGAGGCGCTCGGCGTTTCCGATTGGCGCGGAGCCGTTCGACGCCATTGCGCTCCTCTCGCCAATCTTCGGGATAGGATTCGATGTCACCGGTGAAGGCGTAATCAGGGTCGTCATCGCCCGTGGGGACTAGATAGCCCGCAGCATCGCCCTCCTGGTCGTCGAGGGGTTCATCGTCGATGTTCCTGGGCAGGAACAGGGTGCCATCGGCGTCCTCGGTCTTGGCAACGACATGAACTTCATGTCCGCATGCTCGGCAGAAGCGGGTTGGATAGAGGCGATGACCCGGTGCACTGGGATCTTCAAGCTGACCTTCGAATAGAATATTTCTGGGTCTCTGAGTCAGAGTGGTGAAAATCTCTCCAGCGCCGGAGATGAATTGGTGGAGCTTGAAAGCCAGAAACGCTCCTGACCCTTGGCCACCCCGTTCAGTTTCCGGAAGACTGATTCGCGTCAGAAATGACTCAAGTTTGCGTCGGCAAGCTTCTGGTTCTACGCCGCTGTCTTTTGACAGCAGCATGACTGCCTCTTCGAAAGGGATCGGCTTCTTGCGCTTGAGTTCCTGCGCATCCTCCAGACCAATAGCCAGCTCGGTCCACGCCGCCAGCGGGTGTTGCTTAAGGACTTGGTCTGTCAGATCATCCGGAAGTGCGGCTGTCAGCACAGATGCGAGCCGCGGCCGGGCATCGTCGAGGTTCAGCTGATCGTCAGTCGCGCGTCGAAGCGACTCGTCGATGACCGATTCCGGCCCGATGGACGTGCCGAAAAGGCGGGACGCAACGTCAGCTACGGCCTGCGCGCGGCTGACGTCAGATCCTTCGCTCGCCATAGTGGCTGAGGTCCCGATGCAGATTGGCGCCTTGTCCGGCGTGCAGCGATTGCGAAGACGACGAACGAGGATAGCGACATCGGCGCCTTGACGGCCCCGATAAGTGTGCAGCTCGTCCAGAACGATAAAGTCCAGCCCGCTTGCGTTCTCTATAACCTTGGCGTCGACGCTGTCTTGCCGTGTCAGAAGCAGCTCAGCCATTATGAAGTTGGTTAGCAGAACGTCAGGCGGATCGTCTGCAATCCGCAGGCGCTCCTCCCGACTTTCCTGGCCCGTGTAACGTCGAACGATCGGTTTAATCTCACTTGGCAGGTCAGATTGGGAGATGAACCGTTCGATCTCTTTGATTTGGCTGTTGGCCAATGCGTTCATCGGATAAATGATGATAGCGCTGGTTTTGCGCGGCCTCCCAGCCTTCCGCGCTCGGACGATCGCATCGACAACCGGCACAAAGAAGCAGAGCGATTTGCCCGAACCGGTGCCTGTGGTGACCACATAGCTCTGGCCCGCCCGAGCCTTCGCGATCGACTGTGCCTGGTGGCGGTGAAATTGCACAGGCGTCGCCCCAAACCGGAATATTCTCCCAGTCGCTTCATCAAGATCGCCGGAGGCGACGAGGGCGTCGACGGTAGGGCCTTTAAGATATTGAGGGTTTAGGGACAGAAGCGCATCCGGCCAGAAACGTCCCGCATCATACTGACGGTCAATCTCGGTCTTCAGGTCATCGGATCGAACGGTGCTGAACGACCGTGAGAAGCGGGCATAAGAATCTATCAGACGGTGGTCAAATTCGAACGCTTTCATGCCAGCCTCCCTCTCAATATATTATTGTGCGCAACAGCTGCTGTCCCAGCTGACATCAGCAATTGGCTGCATTAAGGACCCAGAGTTGGACAAGATCATCGCCAACGTTCGCGTTCCGTTTGCTTTGCGGTTTCCCATCTGAAAGTGCTTGAGAAGGTTGGCGTTCGGCCCTCGATCTCGGCCTTCGCCAGCGGCGGCATCTGAATGATCTCCGTCCGGCCAGTTCGGTTGTCGACGCCCCGACCGAAGCCAAGACCTCGACACCGAAGTGTGGCGCGCCTGGTCCGCCGACATCGTCGCACAGTGGACGCCGAGGGCGGCCACCAGCGCCGTGATGCTAACTATCGACCGGTAGGTCTGGGTGATCAAGCACCTTGAGCGGCCAATCACAGCTCGCTTGCGAGTATCTCTAGAATGGTGGCTTGCTCAACCACGCTCGGACGTTGTGAACCACTCCGCAGAACACGCTAGATGCGAGGCTCAGTCGATAGCGGAGAAACTTCTCCGGGTATTGCGCCTCAATGCCCGGCGGCGACAGCGGCCGTGTTATAGCTCACGGCTGGCTGTACCCCATGTCCTGTTCCTGGGCTCCAGTGACCAGCGCATCGAGCACCTGCTCCCGGTCCTGGTCGACCCGGGTCTTGTAGGCCAGCACATCCGTCAGGCGGAGCCGCCGATGCCGGCCGACCTTGCGGCAACGCAGGGCACCGTCGTCGATCAGCTTGATGAGGAAAGGCCGCGACACGTTTAAGAGGTCGGCCGCTTGGACGGTCGTCAGCTCGGCGTTTTCCGGAATGAGCGTGACGCCCCGGCCTGCGGCCATGTCCTCCAGGATCTGAAGCAGCAAGGCCACAGCGCCGGCGGGCAGCTCGACGGGCTGTTCCTCACCCGCCTCGATGACCTTGAGCGTGAGCGGCCGATCTCGTTCGGCCACCCGGGACAACCGTTGGCCCGAAATCCGAGCCAGGCTGGCGTCTTGGGCCGATGGCGGCAGCTGTCGATGGGCAAGCGCGGTCATGACCTCCGGCTCTCCGGCCGTTGATGGAAACGGTGGCCACGAAACATGGGACAGCTGGTCGCGAAATGCAATAAGTGCAATAGACGCAACAGTCGCTCGACAGCATCCGCGAGCGGATGACCGTTGCGCTTTGGCGCAAGCTCGGCTATGCATCGCCGCCGTCGCGCCCCGCAGCATTGCGGGCGCCGGTCTGCTGCCGTAGCTCAGTGGTAGAGCACTCCCTTGGTAAGGGAGAGGTCGACAGTTCAATCCTGTCCGGCAGCACCACTTTCGATCCCCGCTACCGCGCCCCGGCGAAATGCCGCTCCAGCAGCGCGACGTTGCGCAGATTGGCCTTCCACGCCATGTCGGCCACGTCGCCCAGCACCGGCACCGCACCCAGCACGACTTCGATCGCCACGTTCGCCAGCATGCGCAGCAGCACCGGCCGCGGCGCGCCCAGGCGGACCGCCTCGATCACGATATAGAGCGACACCAGCGCCAGCGCGGCGTCGCCGACCCAGGGCGCCAGCCCGATCACGCTGTTCAGGCCGAAGCGGAAGCGCGTGCCCGGAATCCGCAGCAGCGCGTCGACGATCCACGCGATCCGGCGCAGCCGGGCCAGCCGCACTGATATGTCCGTGCCCTCGGCGATCACGGCACGCCAACGGCGGCACTCGGCCGCGGTTCGCCGTCGAGGGCGGCGCGCGCGGCCTGGAACAGCGCGGCCAGCGCATCGGCCACGGCCCGCACCGCCGGCGCACCGGCGAGGTCGCGATGGACCAGCAGATAGACGTCCTCGGCGAGCTCCGCGGGCGGGGTGCCGACGCGGACCAGGTTGGGATCGCCGTCGCCCAGAAAGCAGGGCAGCAGGGTCGCCCCCAGCCCCGCAGCCACGGCCTGGCGGCGGCCGGCAACGTCCGACGCCCGAGCGACGATATCGGCGCCCTGCGCCCGGGCAAAGGCGTCGAGCCACTGCGACTGCGACGGCGCCCGCTTCGTGCGCGGCAGGCCGACGATCGTGCGGCCGGTCCAGCCCGGGCCGGCATAGACCGCGAAGGCGACCCGGCCGAGCCGCCGCGCGACCAGCGCGCCCGCATCGGGCAGGTGGCGCATGCGCAGCGCGATCTCGGCCTCGCGCTGCGCCAAGTTGGTCTGGGCCCGGCTGCTCAGCACTGCGATCTCGGCGGCGGGCGCGGCCGCCGTCAGGTCGGACAGCCGAGCGGCGAGGAACAGCGCGACCGAGGTGGTGGCGCTGATCCGCACCGGCTGGCGCGCGACGGCGGCGCGGGCACCGGCCAAACGGCACAGCGCCGCCGCGCCCGCCCGCATCGTCGCGGCCGCATCTTTGAGCTGCGCGCCCGCCCCGGTCAGCCTGAGGCTGTTGGGCAGACGGTCGAAGAGCCGGGCGCCGAGCGCCGCTTCCAGCCGGCGCAGCCGCCGGCCGGCAGTGGCGGCGCTCAGCCCCAGCGCGCGAGCCGTAGCCGCCAGGCTGCCGACCTCGGCCGCCGCCAGGAAGATGCGGACGTCGTCCCAGTCAAGGTCGCGCTCGTCGATCGTCCGCTCCCGCCATCAAACCACTCAGGGCCAGATATTGGAGCAGCATGATGGTCTTGGCGTCCACGATCGCGCCGCGCGCGACCATCGCCAGCGCGGCGTCGAGCGGCAGCTCCAACACCGCGATGTCCTCGCCTTCCTCGCGCACGCCGCCGGCCGGGCCGCGGCGCGCCCGGGCGTCATATTCGGCGACGAAGAACACCAGGCGCTCGGTCACCGAGCCCGGGCTCATATAGGCCTCGAACACCCGCTGGGGCCGCTCGACATGGGCGCCGACTTCCTCCTCGGCCTCGCGCCGGATGCAGGCCTCGGGGTCGTCGCCGTCTAGCAGCCCGGCGCATGCTTCGATCAGCGGCTCGGGATGGCCGTTGACATAGGCGGGGTAGCGGAACTGGCGGGTCAGCAGCACCGTGCCCCGTCGCGGATCGTAGAGCAGGATCGCCGCGCCGTTGCCTCGATCGTAGGTCTCGCGGGTCAGGGTCTGCCAACTGCCGTCGCTGCGCCGGTAATCCAGGGTGGTCTTCTTCAGGACCGACCAGTCGTCGGCCAGCACCCGGACCTCGCGCACGCGCACGCGGTCCGCCATCGGCGCGGCAAGATCGTCCGACCGGTCGGCCGGGGCGCCAGAACGCATCATTTGCTGTATCCTGCATTGGATCCCGCGGCGACCTTAGCCGGGCTGCGCGCGCCGTGCAGCCCGGCAGGACTGCGCGGCACCCTTGCGATCCTGACGGCCTGCCGACCAAGAATCCCCATGCCCTCGCGTCCGCCTCTTCCGACCACCTGGTCCCAGCCCCTGCCGAAGGTGTTCGGGCGCACCGTGCCGGCGATCACCCGGCTCAATCAGCAGCTGCACCTGTCGGCCGGGCTGCTGTCGGTCACACTCGCGGCACTGTCGACGGTCGCCGGCGACCTTGTCGCCGTGCGCGGCCTGCTGACCCAGATCGGCGATGGCGGCCACAGCCCCGCCGGCATCGACGCGCTGGCCGAGGCGCTGGCCGCCCGGCTGGTCCATGCCCTGCGCTGCATCAACGGCGCCGGCTATCGAGGCCGCAGCCTGATCGCGGACGGCGCCGCCAGCGTCAGCGTGATCGGCGACGACCGCAGCGACCTGTTCACCCTGCCGCCGTCGGCACCGCTCGACGCCCTGTCGCCGCTGGGCGTGCTCGCCGGCCACATCCGCCGCGACCCGGGCGCAGCGGCTGCGGCGCTCCGTCCCGACGGGATCTACATGGACACCGCCATCGCGATCGCCGGCATGATCGACCGCTATGCCGCCCTCCGCGCCGAGGTCGCCGCCGCCACCGGCTTCAACGACGCGATCGCGGCCAGCCTGTCCGAACCGTTGCGGTCGGCCGTTCGCCCCGACCTCGACCCGGCCACCGTGATCGCCTGGGGCCGGGTCGTGCGCCCGCAACTGGCTGCCGCCCGCGCCGCGATCGCCAACCAGGCGCCGAAGGTGCTGCTTGGCGTGCTGGCCGAGCCCGGGCCGCCGCCGACCCCGAGCTCGGAGCGCTGACCCGCCTGCCCGCGGCCTTCGGCCCCCGCGAAGGCAAGCCTCTCGATTGACCGATTGTGCCGGGCCGGACCGGGCCGCAGGCTCCGGCCCATGCTGCACTTGGCCCTGCTCGCCGTGGCCGGCTTCCTGGCCGGAACCATGAACGCCGTCGCCGGCGGCGGCTCGTTCCTGACCTTTCCGGCCCTGGTTGCGGCCGGCCTGCCGTCCGTCGTGGCCAACGCCTCGAGCACGGCGGCGCTATGCCCGGGCAGCCTGGTCAGCGCCTGGGTCTACCGGCGCGACCTGGTTCACGTCGGGCCCGTGCCGCTGCCGGCCCTGCTGGCGGTGAGCCTGGCCGGCGGGCTCGCCGGCGCAGTGCTGCTGCTGGCGACCCCGCCGACCACCTTCGACCGCGTGATCCCCTGGCTCCTGCTGCTGGCGACGCTCGCTCTCGCCTTCGGCCCAAGGGTCGGTGCCGCGTTGCGCCGGCGGGTCCGCATCGGCACCGCGCCGCTGCTGCTGGCGCAGCTCGCGATTGCGGTCTATGGCGGCTATTTCGGCGGCGCGGTCGGGATCATGATGATGGCCGCCTGGAGCCTGCTGAGCATGGCCGACCTCAAGGCCATGAACCCGGCCAAGACGATGCTGGTCGGCGCCATGAACGCTGTTGCGGTCGTCTGCTTCGCCGCGGCCGGCCAGATCCGCTGGACCGAGACCCTGGTGATGCTGGCGGCCGGCATCGCCGGCGGCTATGGCGGCGCCCGCGTGGCGCGGCGGTTGAGCCCACGGCTCATCCGCTTCACGGTCACGGCGATCACCACCGCGATGACCGCGCTGTTCTTCCTGCGCGCGGCCGGCTGACGGCCGATTCCCCATGGTACGGGCGACAGGACTTGAACCTGCACGGCTTGCGCCACCAGAACCTAAATCTGGCGTGTCTGCCAATTCCACCACGCCCGCGTGGAGTCTCCAGCAGTTAGTCGTGGCCCCCGGCCGCCGTCAAGCCACGCGGCCAAATCCGGCTTGCCTCTCAATTTGTGAACGAATTCGCGCTAGGATCGGGGCATCCGGCGGTCGCGCGGCGGCCGGACCCGGTGGTTTGACTCTTCGCGGTCGGTGCCCGAAAACCAGGGTGCCGCGACCGGCGTACCAGGGAGCCCGTCCAGATGCCCGTCCCCCCGGCTAATGCCTTCCGCCTCAATAAGGAGGAGTACGAGGTGTTGGCGGTCATGGAAAAGAAGATCGACGAGTTCATCGTCCAGAACTACTTCCCTGGCATGACCGTGGCGATCACCCTGCCCTCGAAGACCGTGACCGACCGGCTGCTGTTCGCGGTGATCGAGCGCTACAAGGAAGTCGGCTGGACGATCGAGCAGAAGAGCCGTAACGCCGATTCCATCGTCCTCGATTTCATTCCGAGGATAAACACCGCCGATATCCCGCTCGACTTCAAGATCGGCTGAGGTCGGCGGGATCGAGGGCCTCGGGCAGGTCCTCGGCGATGGCGCCGGCACCGGCCCGGTGCCCGGCACGGCCGTGGGCCCAGGCCGCCGCCGCCGCCGCCTCGAAGGGCGGCATGCCGCGGGCCAGCAGCGCCCCGATGATCCCGGCCAGGACGTCGCCGCTCCCCGCCGTCGCCAGGGCCGGCGGCGCGTTGGTGTTGATCGCGGTCCGGCCGTCCGGCGCCGCGATGACCGTGTCGGGCCCCTTGTACAGCACCACCGCCCCCGCCGCGGCCGCGGTCGCCCGCGCCGCGGCGGCCTTGCCACCATCCGCCGCCACAGTGGGGAAGGTTCGGCGGAACTCGCCCTCGTGCGGCGTCAGCACCAGCGGACCGGCGCCGGTGGGCGCCGGAACCAGCGCCGGACCCAGCGCGTCGGCGTCCACCACCGTCGGCTTGCCCAGTGGCAGCAGCGCCGCCGCGATGGCGGCAGCGTCGGCGCCGGTGCCCGGCCCGACCACCAGCGCCGCCACCCGCCGGTCGGCCGCCAGCGCGCGATAGGCGTCGACATCGGCGGCCGGCCGCACGATCAGGCCCGGCCCGTCGCCGGCACAGACCGCAACCCACTCGGGCGGCACCGCCAGGCTGACCAGGCCGGCGCCCGCCCGCCGCGCGCCGCGCGCGGCCAGCCGCGCTGCGCCGGTCATCGGCCCGCCCGCCACCAGCACCGCGCCCCGGCTGTATTTGTGCTGCCCCGGCGCAGCCGCCGGCAAGGCCGCCCGCCACAGCGCCGGCCCGTTGCGCCGGGCGAGCGGCCCAAGCGCCGGCAGCACCGCCGGATCGATGCCGATGTCGGCGACCACCAGGCGGCCGCACAACGCCCGGCCCGGCATCAGACAATGGCCCGGCTTGGCCCGGAAGAAGGTGACCGTGAGGTCCGCCGCCACCGTCGCCGGGTCGGCGCGCCCGGTGTCGCCCTGCACGCCGCTCGGCACGTCGACCGCCACCACCGGCCGCCGCGGTCCATCCCCCAGCGCCGCCAGGACGGCGGCGAACGGGCCTTGGATCGGCCGGTCGAGGCCGGCGCCGAACAGGGCGTCGACCACCAGCCCGGCCCCGTCCAGCGCCGCCGGTGCCAACGGCAGTGTCGGCCCCGTCCACAGGGCGGCGTGGTGGGCGGCATCGCCGCGGCGCGGGGGCGCCAGGGCCGCAACGGTCACCGGCCAGCCCCGGGCCTGCAGCAGGCGCGCCGCGACATAGCCGTCGCCGCCATTGTTGCCCGGGCCGCACAGCACCGTGACCGGGCAGGCGGCCCAGCGGAAGCCGATGGCGTCGGCCACCGCGGCGCCGGCCGCCGCCATCAGCGCCGGGCCCGGCGTGCCGGCCGCGATGGTGCGCCGGTCGGCCTCGCCCATCTGGGCCACGGTCAGCAGCGCGTCGAGGGCCATTCCCGCTCCCGCCGGCCGGCATTGCGCCCGCCGGTCCCCGTCCCGTACTGTCCGCCGCGCCCGATACCGGCGCGACCTCTGGATCAGCTATGGCGCCTGCAGCACTCCTGATCAACAACGCCTGGACTCCCGCCGCCGGCGGCGCCGAGATCCCGGTCCTCGATCCCAGCGACGGCCAGCCCTTCGCGCAGCTCGCGCGCGGCGACGCGGCCGATGTCGACCGGGCCGTCGCGGCGGCCCGCGCCGCTTTGGACGGACCCTGGGGCCGCCTGACCGCGGCCGAGCGCGGTCGCCTCCTGCTGCGCCTGTCGCGGCTGGTCCAGGACCACCACGACGACTTGGCCGCCCTGGAATCCCGGGACACCGGCAAGCCGCTGCGCCAGGGCCGCGCCGACATGGCGGCGGCCGCCCGCTATTTCGAGTTCTATGGCGGCGCCGCGGACAAGGTGCATGGCGAAACCATCCCGACCGCGTCAGGCTTTGCCGCGCTGACCTGGCGCGAGCCCCACGGCGTGACCGCGCATATCATCCCGTGGAACTATCCGGCCCAGATGTTCGGCCGCACCATCGGCGCCGCGCTGGCCATGGGCAATGCCTGCGTGCTGAAGCCGGCCGAGGACGCCTGCCTGTCGACGCTGCGCCTGGCCGCGCTGGCCATCGAAGCGGGGCTGCCGCCCGGCGCGCTCAACGTGGTGACCGGCTATGGCGAAGACGCCGGGGCGGCGCTGGCCGCCCATCCGGGCATCGACCACCTGTCCTTCACCGGCTCGCCCGAGGTGGGATCGCTGATTCAGGCCGCCACCGGCCGCAACAATGTCGGCTGCACCATGGAGTTGGGCGGCAAGTCGGCGCAGATCCTGTTCGCCGACGCCGATCTCGATGCGGCCCTGCCGATCGTGGTCCAGGCGATCATCCAGATGGGCGGCCAGACCTGCTCGGCCGGCAGCCGGCTGCTGGTCGAGCGCGCGATCTACGGCCGCGTCGTCGAGGACCTGGCCGACCGCTTCCGCCGGCTGACCGTCGGCCCGGCCGCGGCCGACCGCGATCTCGGGCCGCTGATCAACGCCCGCCAGCGCGACCGGGTGCTGGGCTATGTCGGCGCGGCCCGCGCCGCCGGCGTGCCGCTGCTGGCCGAGGCGGCGCTGCCCGCCGACCTGCCGGCCGGCGGCTTCTATGCGGCGCCGGCGCTGTTCGGCCCGGTGCCGCGCGATCACCGCCTGGCCGCCGAGGAGGTGTTCGGCCCGGTGCTGTCGGTGCTGCCGTTCGACGACGAGGCCGACGCCGTGCGCCTGGCCAACGCCACGCCCTATGGCTTGGTGGCCGGGGTCTGGACGCGCGACGGCGGCCGCCAGCTCCGCGTCGCTCGCGGCCTGCGGTGCGGCCAGGTGTTCGTCAACAGCTACGGTGCCGGCGGCGGGATCGAGCTGCCGTTCGGCGGCGTCAAGCGCAGCGGCTACGGCCGCGAGAAGGGCTTCGAGGCGCTCCACACCCTGAGCGCGCTCAAGACGGTGGTGATCCGGTACGATTGACCGGCGCCGCTTCATTGATGGAAGGACATGCGCAGAGCGCATGTCGTGAGGAGACGGACATGCGGTTGGCAGGCAAGGTGGCGGTGGTCACGGGCGCGGGCTCCGGCTTCGGCGAGGGCATCGCCAAGCGCTTCGCGGCCGAGGGCGCCGCGGTCGTGGTGAACGATATCAACGCCCAGCACGGCCGCCGGGTGGCCGAGGAGATCGGCAACAGCGGCGGCCGGGCGGCGTTCCTGCATGCCGACGTCGCCGCCGCCGGCGACGTCCAGACCCTGGTCCGCGACACTCTGGGCACCTACGGCCGGCTCGACGTCATGGTCAACAACGCCGGCATCACCCACCGCAACCGCCCGATGCTGGAGGTCGAGGAAGCCGAGTTCGACCGCATCTTCGCCGTGAACGTCAAGGCGATCTACTTGGCGGCCCAGGCCGTGGTGCCGGTCATGCGGGCCCAGGGCGGCGGCGTCATCCTCAACACGGCCTCGACCGCCGGGCTGCGGCCGCGCCCCGGCCTGACCTGGTACAACGGCTCCAAGGGGGCCGCGATCGTCCTGACCAAATCGATGGCCGTGGAGCTGGCGCCCGACCGGATCCGGGTCAACGCCCTGTGCCCGGTGATCGGCGAAACCGGCCTGACGGCCGAGTTCATGGGCGGCGATTCGGAAGAGCTGCGGCAGAAATTCACCGCCTCGATCCCGCTCGGACGCATGAGCCGCCCCAGCGACCTCGCCAGCGCCGCCCTGTTCCTGGCGTCCGACGAGGCGGAGTTCCTGACCGGCGTGTGCCTGGAGGTCGACGGCGGCCGGTGCGTCTAACCGCTCGCGCAGTTCGTCTGATTTGCGCTGGACGCGCCGGGCGTCCTGCCCGACAACTGACAATACCTGCCGTTCGGTCGGGAGGTGAGCACGGGCCGATCATGCTGCCACCGGGCCCGAGGGAGCCAGAGCTGCGCCGATGAGGAACATCGACATCATCGCCCGGGCGCTGTGGAAGGCCTACAACAACGCCGATCCCGATCTCGACTTCCTGGCCGGCCATCTGGCCACCCAGGAGATCCCCCGGCTGCGCGGCGAAGTCAATTACATCCTCAAGGAGCTGGACGGCGAAGGGTTCGCCATCGCCTCGCGCCAGCTGCAGCCCGACGTCCTGGAGCAGGTGCTCCGCGAAGCCCTGCCCAAGCGGTCGCTGGACAGCGCCGCCTCGCTCGGCGGGGCGTTCCGGGCAATCTATGAGGGCGCGCTGCGCGACTATTGCCGGCCGCTGGCCGATCCGCTGATCCGCCAGCTGATCGCCACCGGCCTGACCCGCGCCGCCGAAGCCAAGCGCGGCCAGCCCGGTCCGCTGGACCCCTTGGAGCGGCGCGCCGTCGAACGCGCGGCCGACCTGGTGGTCGAAGACCTGACCGGCGCCGGCTATGTCGCGCTGCCCGGCAAGGCCGTGCCCTCGCAGATCGATGCGTTGCTGAAGGATTCGCGGACCGCGAGCATCACCCTGGTGTTTGGAGAGGACCGCGCCAATATCGCCAGTCTCTATGGCCGCTTGGTGCAGCGCCAACGTATCATGCCGGCGGCCGCGACGGCGGCTTAGGCTCGCCCTCGCCGCGCTCGGCCTGCTGCTCGGACCGTCGGCTGGCCCGGCGGCGGCCCGGCCGGTCGACGTCGCCCTGGTGCTGGCGCTGGATAGCTCGTCCAGCGTCACGCCGAACGAGTTCGAGCTGCAGACCGACGGCTTGGCCGCGGCCTTCCGCAATCCCGCGGTGCGCGCGGCCATCGCCAGCAATCCCACCAAGGCCATCGCCGTCATGGTCATGGAGTGGTCGAACGGCGACTTCCAGACGGTCGACATGCCCTGGACGATCGTCGACGGCGACGCCGCCGCCGATCATTTGGCGGACGACCTGGAAAACCAGTCGCGGCTGGTGTGGGGCGGCGGCACCTCGATCGGCGGCGCCATCGAGTTCGCCCTCGGCCAGCTCAGGCAGGTGCCGGCCGAACCGCAGCGTCGGGTCATCGACGTCTCCGGCGATGGCCGCCACAACATGGGGCCGAGCCTCGAGGCCGCGCGCGCCCATGCCGCGGCCGCCGACGTCACCATCAACGGGCTGGCGATGATCAACGAGGAGCCGGACCTGCTGCAGTTCTACCGGCAGTCCGTGATCCTGGGACGGAATGCCTTCGCGCTGCGCGCCGACGACTATCGTGCCTTTGCCGCCGCCCTGGTCGAGAAGCTGACCCACGAGATCTCCGACGTGCCGATGAGCGCCCTGCCCGGCCCGGTCCGACTGGCCCGACGGGGGAACCACCCGGCACAAGCCGGCGTTTGCGGCATCGGACATGACGGCGGAGCTGCCGTCTGCGGAACCGGGCGGACCCCTTCGGTGGGGGCCGGCCCGCCGTAAGGTCGACCGCGCCCGGGCGAGGCTGCTCTCCACCCCTCCCCCCGCTGATCGGAGATCATCTTGCTCCGGGCGCGGTCGGCCGCATCACGCGGCAGCCGCGGCGCGCTGCCCGGCGGCCATGTCGCCCAGCCACCAGCCATAGGGCGGCAGCGACGTCTCGGCGCCCCCGCCGAGGAGCGTCGGCGCCGGCGGCTCGAACGCCACCGCCGATGGGGTTGGGTTGACCACGATGGCGATGCTCTCGTCGCCGGCCTCGCGCACGAGGCCGATGAGCGGTGCGGCGAGTTCGAGCCGCCGGAAGCTGCCGATGCGCAGCGACGGCCGGGTCCGGCGCCAGGCCAGGAAGCTGCGGGCGAAGTTGAGCACCGAGCGGGGATCGCGGTCCTGGACGGCGACCGACATCCGGCGATGGCGGGGATCGACCGGCAGCCACGGCGTGCCGGCCGTGAAGCCGGCATGGGGCGCGGCGTCGGTCCAGGGCATCGGCGTGCGCGCGCCGTCGCGCCCCGGGAACACTGGCGCGAACGCAGCGCCGAAGGGGTCGCGGCGCTGGTCGGCGGCCAGCACGCCGTCGGCCAGTCCAAGTTCTTCGCCCTGATACAGCAGGACCGACCCGCGCAGGGTGAACAGCAGCACCAGCAGCAGCTTGGCGAGCCGGGGGTCGGGATCGGCCCCGCCCCACCGGCCGGCGGCGCGGGCCACGTCATGGGTGGTCAGCGCCCAGGCCAGCCAGCCGTCGCCGATGTCGCGGTCGGCCTCGGCCGCCACATCAAGCAGACGCCCGGCGTCGAACGGATCCTTCAGGCCGCGCATGCTGTAGGCCAGGTGCAGACGGTGCTCCGCCGCCGAGGTGTAGGCGCCGCACTGCCCATGGGCGCCGGCCTCGCTGGACACCTCGCCCAGCGCCACGCGCCCGGGATAGTCATCGAGCACGCCGCGGATCGCGTCCAGGATCCGCAGGCCGTCGGGATGGCGCATGTCGTGGACGTGCTGCTGCGCCCGGAACGGATTGGCCGGTGCTGCGCCCTGGTCCGCCGCCGGAGGATTGTCGGCCAGCCCCGGGTCATGGGCCAGGAAATCGATCGCATCGAGCCGGAAGCCGTCGCAACCGCGATCGAGCCAGAAGCGCGCGACCGCCAGCTGCGCCGCCAGAACCTCGGGGTTGCGCAGGTTGAGCTTGGGCTGGCTGGCCAGGAACGGGTGCAGGTAGTATTGCCGGCGCGCCGCGTTCCAGCTCCAGGCGCTGCCGCCGAACACCGATAGCCAGTTGTTCGGCGGCGCCCCGTCCGGCTTGGGATCCGCCCACACATACCAGTCGGCCTTGTCACTGGTGCGGCCGGCGCGGCTGGCCAGGAACCAGGGATGGGCCGCCGCGGTATGGCACCAGACCATGTCGAGCAGCACCTTCAGGCCGCGCTGATGCGCCGCGGCGATCACGCGCTCCGCCTGGCACAGGCTGCCCATCCGCTCGTCGACGGCGCAGTGGTCGGCGATGTCGTAGCCGAAGTCGGCCATGGGCGAGCGATAGAAGGGGCTGAGCCAGATCCCGTCGACGCCGAGGCTGGCGACATGGTCGAGCCCGGCCTCGACCCCGGCCAGGTCGCCCCAGCCGTCCCCGTCGCTGTCCCGAAAGCTCAAGGGGTAGATCTGATAGAAGACAGCGCCGCGCCACCACTCCTGCATCCGAATGTCCCTTCGGCGGTTTTTTCAGGAAATTTCGCCGTCGCCTGAACCCGGGCCCGGTGCTGGGCGTCCTATGTCGGACTCGGCCGAGGTGGGACGGAGCGCCGGGTAGACCCGGCGGCGCAGTCAGGGCATCATACCGGCGGTTCTCATATGGTTAACGCGGCTCGATAAACCAGACTAAGCGGATCGACAGGATGAAACGGCACCAGGCCCGGGTTCTGATCGTCGAGGACGAGGCGGTAACCGCGTTGGACATGCGCGCAACGCTGGAAGGCATGGGCGTTGCCGTGGTCGGGATCGTGGGGTCGGCCGAAGCGGCACTGCGGGCAATCGCCGCCGAACGCCCGCACCTGGTGCTGCTGGACCTGTCGCTAGCCGGCGAGTTTGCCGGGGTCGAGCTGGCGCGCACGATCGGCCGATCGGGGATCCCCGTGCTGTTCTGTTCCGGCCACCTGGGTGACGGCGCCGTCGCGGCGCTGCAGGACATCGAAGCCGCCGGCTGGCTCGCCAAGCCCTTCTATCCGGTGAACCTGCGCGAAACCGTCGCCGCCGCCCTCGAAGCCCTGCCCTGACCCGGCCGGCCGACCGCGGCGCCCGGCCTTCGGCGCAGAGCGAACATGCCGCGGCGTTCCGGCGCATGCACCGGGTCGCGACCGGCCTGCTGGCGGCCATGGTCGTGCTCTATGTCGCGGCCAGCCTGATCCGGCCGGCCGATCCCGTGGCCACCGCCGTACTTGCGGCGATCCGCGCCTTCGCCGAGGCCGCCACCGTCGGCGCCTGCGCCGACTGGTTCGCGGTCACGGCCCTGTTCCGCCGGCCGTTCGGCCTGCCGATCCCGCACACGGCGATCATCCCGCGCAACAAGGACCGGATCGGCCGCGGCATGGGCCGCTTCATCGAGGCCAATTTCCTGGCCCCCGACGTGGTGCGGCAGAAGCTGGGCAGCCTCGACATCGCCGGCCGCCTGGCCGACCGGCTGTCCGATGCGGACCAGCGCCGGCGGCTCGCATCGCGGGTCGCCGACATGGTCCCGGTGGTGATCGAAGGGTTCGGCGACGCCCCCTTCCAGCGCTTCGTGCGGGCGGTGGCCGGCGACCAGTTGCGCGCCCTGCCCGCCGCCACGCTGGCGGGGCGGGCCTTGACCGCCGTGCTGGCCGGCGGCCATCACCAGCGGCTGCTCGATCGCCTGATCGACGTCCTGCGTCCGGTGCTGGACAACAGCGCGCCGCTCCTGAAGGAGCGGATCGCCGAACGGACATCGTGGTGGATGCCCCACTTCGTCGACGAGCGGATTGCCCGGGCCCTGATGACCGGCATGCACGACCTGCTGGTCGAGCTGGCCGATCCCGGGCATCCGTGGCGCCGGCGCGCCGACGTTCTGTTGGCCCAGCTGGCCGAGGACCTGGACCGCGATCCCGAACTCGCCGGCCGCTGCGAAGCGATCAAGCTGCAGATCATCGACAGCCCCGCCGTCCAGGGCTACCTGGGCGAGCTGTGGGCCGGCGCGCGCACCCGCATCCTGGCCGACCTGGCCACGGCCGAGGGCGAAACCCGGGTCTGGATCCACACCATCCTGGCGACCGTGGCCGACCGCCTGGCCGGCGATGCCCAGCTGCGCAGCAGCGTCAATCGCTGGATCACGCTGATGGTGCTGCGGCAGGTCGTGCCCTATCGCCGCGAGATCGGCGACTTCATCGCGGGCGTGGTCCGCCGCTGGGATACCGCCACCCTGGTGACCAAGCTGGAAGAGCGGGTCGGCCGCGACCTGCAGTACATCCGGATCAACGGCGCGCTGGTGGGCGGCCTGGTCGGCCTGGCAATCCACCTGCTGGGCCGCCTTGGTGGCCTTTAGGGGGCGGCCTTTAGGGAAAGCTGGGGCGAGCGACCGGACTCGAACCGGCGACATTTCGGACCACAACCGAACGCTCTACCAACTGAGCTACGCCCGCCAGCGAGCAGCGGGTGTAACCGGCAGGCCGCACCCCGTCAAGCGCCATGTCGCGCGGCGCGATGCGGCGGCCAAGCGAGCGCGGAATAGGCGGACGCCGCTTTTTTAGGCAGCAATCTGCCTAGCGCCAAGGCAGCGACCGGCGGTAGGCTTGGGCTCTGCGGCTCGCCGCCATGGGACTGGGCCGTGGCACGCGCCATGCGTTCGGCGTGGGCGCCATCGGCGCAGCATGATGGCCGCAGACGCTTGAAGGATTGAGCCAAAGCGATGAAGAAGGTCGAAGCGATCATCAAGCCGTTCAAGCTTGACGAGGTTAAGGAGGCCCTGCACGAGGTCGGGATCCAAGGGATCACCGTCACCGAGGCCAAGGGATTCGGCCGCCAGAAGGGCCATACCGAGCTGTATCGGGGCGCCGAGTACGTGGTCGACTTCCTGCCCAAGGTGAAGATCGAGATCGTCATGGAAGACGCGATGGTCGAGCGCGCGGTCGAGGCCATCCAGCAGGCGGCCCACACCGGCCGGATCGGCGACGGCAAGATTTTCGTGACGCCCATCGAAGAGGCGGTGCGCATCCGGACCGGAGAGCGCGGCGCCGAAGCGATTTGACGGGCTTGCCCGTCCAGCCACCGGCTTCGGCGTCCCGGCCGGAGCCTCCCTGTTCGCGGCTTCGGGCCGACGGTCGGCGGGCTTGCCGCCCCGGCGCGGTCGGGCTAAAAGTCGCGCGACTTCGAGCCGGCGCCGCGGGAGCGCGGCGCCTTACCGCTGCTTTAGTCAGCGCCTGAAGACGGAAGAAACGAATGTCCGATCCCAAGAAGATCCTTGAGATGATCAAGGAAAACGACGTCAAGTATGTCGATTTCCGCTTCACCGACCCGCGCGGCAAGTGGCAGCATACGGCCCAGCACGTCAGCACCGTCGACGAGGACATGCTGACCGATGGCATCATGTTCGACGGCTCGTCGATCGCCGGCTGGAAGGCGATCAATGAGAGCGACATGACGCTGAAGCCTGATCTCGACACCGCGTTCATGGACCCGTTCGCGGCGCAGCCGCAGCTGGTGCTGGTCTGCGACGTGCTGGAGCCGTCGACCAACCAGCCCTACAGCCGCGATCCCCGCTCGACCGCCAAGCGCGCCGAGGCCTATCTCAAGGCCAGCGGCATCGGCGACACCGCCTTCTTCGGGCCCGAGGCCGAGTTCTTCGTCTTCGACGACGTCCGCTTCAAGACCGACATGCACCAGGGCTATTATTTCCTGGACAGCGAGGAAGGCCCCTACAACAGCGGCCGCGAGTATGACGACGGCAACCTCGGCCACCGGCCGTCGATCAAGGGCGGCTACTTCCCGGTGGCGCCGACCGACAGTGCCGGCGACTTGCGCGCCGAGATGCTGAGCACGCTGGCCGACATGGGCGTCGAAGTCGAGAAGCACCACCATGAGGTGGCGCCCAGCCAGCATGAGCTGGGCATCAAGTTTTCGACGTTGGTCAAGATGGCCGACGCCATGCAGAAATATAAGTATTCGGTGCACAACGTCGCCGCCAGCTACGGCAAGTCGGCGACCTTCATGCCGAAGCCGATCTACAAGGACAACGGCTCGGGCATGCACTGCCACCAGTCGATCTGGAAGGAAGGCAAGCCGTTGTTCGCCGGCAACAAGTACGCCGGACTCTCGGACATGTGCCTGCACTACATCGCCGGCATCATCAAGCACGCCAAGGC
>CAZEFK010000075.1:0-30746 GCA_964511405.1 uncultured Comamonadaceae bacterium
CATGAGCTTCGAGCAGTGGAACGCGGTAATCCAGACCAATCTTGCCTCGTGCTTCAACATGTCGAGAGCGGTCATCGAGGGCATGCGCAACCGCCGCTTCGGCCGTATCGTCAATATCGGCTCGATCAACGGCCAGGCCGGCCAGTACGGCCAGGTCAACTACGCCGCCGCCAAATCGGGCATCCATGGCTTCACCAAAGCCCTGGCCCAGGAGGGCGCGCGCTCCGGCATCACCGTCAACGCCATCGCGCCCGGCTACATCGACACCGACATGGTCCGCGCGGTGCCGGCCAACGTGCTGGAGAAGATCGTGGCCAAGATCCCGGTCGGCCGCCTGGGCAAGGCCGAGGAGATCGCCCGCGGCGTCGCCTTCCTGGTCGCCGACGATGCCGGCTTCGTCACCGGTTCGACCCTGTCGATCAACGGCGGCCAGCACATGTACTGAGGCAGTGGCAGGCCCCGCCTCGCCACCGCGCCTGGGCCGGGCGCGGGGCGGGGTTCGGGCCGGCTACGCCGCTGGCGCCGCGCCGATCTCCGCCAGGAAGCCGTCGATGGCTGCCCCCAGTTCGCTGCACTGCTCGGCCGTGACCGTGCTCGACCGGTAGACCTGGTCCGCGTTGCGCCCGGCGTCGTCCGCCGCCGCGCTGACCTCGCCGAGGGTGTGGGCGATCCGGCCGACCGAACCGGCGGTGACCTGGGCGCCCCGCGAGATTTCGCCGGTGGCTGCGGCCTGCTGCCGGACGGCGGCGGCGATGGTCGTGGCGACCTGGCTGAGGTTTGCGATCACCCCGCCGATGCCGCCGATCGCGTCGGCCGCGTCGGCGCTGCTTTGTTGGATCGCCGCGACCTGGGCAGCGATGCCGGTCGTCGCCTCCGCGGTCTGGGTCGCCAGCGCCTTGACCTCGGCCGCGACCACGGCGAAGCCGCGCCCGCCGGCCCGCGCGGCTTCGATCGTGGCATTGAGCGCGAGCAGGTTGGTCTGCGCGGCGATGTCCGAGATCAGCCGCACCACGGCGCCGATCTCGTCGGCCGCGGCGGAGAGCCCGGCGACCACATGGTTGGTGCGGCCGGCCTGGTCCAACGCGCGTGCAGCCAAGCCGGCGCCGTGGCTGGCCTGGCGCCCGATCTCGGCGACCGACGCGGCCAGTTCCTCGGACGCTGCCGCCATCGAGTCGACGGCATGGACCGCGTCGTCGGCCTCGGACCGTGCCGCGCTGGCGGCGCCATGGGTTCGCTCCGAAGCCGCGGTCAGCGCCCCGGCCAGGCCGTGCATGTCGCGCGACGCATCGGTCAGCCGGTTTGCCACCTGCTTCACGCTGCGCTCGACGGCGCTGGCAACGTCGCCCAGCGCGCGGCGCCGCTCGGCCTCGGCGTCGGCCCGAGCCTGGGCGCGCTGCGCCTCGAGCTCGCGCATCTCCAGGCCCTGCCGCTGGAACACCGCGACGGTGCGGGCCATGTCGCCCACCTCGTCGCGGCGGCCCTCGCCCACGATGGCAACCCCGAGATCGCCGTCGGCCAACCGCTGCATCGCACCGCCAA
Organism: uncultured Comamonadaceae bacterium; assembly: GCA_964511405.1. Lineage (GTDB taxonomy): Bacteria > Pseudomonadota > Alphaproteobacteria > Elsterales > Elsteraceae > CAZEFK01. The sequence goes on from CAZEFK010000075.1 coordinate 1,540, forward strand.
GGAGCCGCAGTGGCCGGGCGATCCGGCCGGCGACCAGCACGCCCGCGGCCAGCGCCGCCAGGATGCTGAGCGCCGCGACGGCGGCGGCGGTCAGCCGGGCGCTGTCGACCAGGGCGGCGTAGTCGGACTGGTCGACCGAGATCACGAGGGCGCCCAGCGGCTTGCCGGAATAGTCGTCGATCCGGCTGACCTGGCTGGCGATCGTCCCCACAGCGACGATCTCGGGCTCGGCCGCCGCGACGGCATGGATGGCGGCGGGCAGGCGGTCCGACGGGATCGGCGGCTGCGGCCCGGCGGCGCCGCGCACCGGCTCGCCGAACCCGTCACCCTTGACCGGCACGAAGGCGATGCCGACGCCGCGGCGCCGGGCGAAGCCGTCCAGGAACGCGGCGCCGATCGAGAGCCCCACCTCGCCGGTGCCCAGGAACCGGTCGCCCAGGGTCACCGGCACGACCCCGCGGATGCCAAGGCCGGCCACGCCGCTCTCGACGCCGCGCACGACCCGGCGGCCGGCGATGGCGTCGACGACGGTCTTGCGGAAGCCGCTCAGGTCGTCGCCGAACTTGTCGGGCTGGTGGACGCGGAAGAACGACGTGGCGGGCGCCACATGCAGCTGGATCTGCTCGGCCCCCCAGCCGGCCTTGAGGCCGGGGAAGCCGCCGACCAGCAGCGGGCCGAGCGGCGTCCGGTCACCGGTCGCCAGTGCCTGCTGCACCGGCGGCAGCGCCGCCAGGACCGCGGCCATCGAGGCCGCCCGCTGGGTTTCCTGGTCGACCGCATCGAGGAAGGCCTGACGATGCCCGGCCAACTCGCGTCGTGCCGCCGTCTCGACGATCCGGTCGACGATGACCTGGGTCCCGAAGAACGCCACGAGGGCGATCGCGCCGGCGATCACGGCCAGGGCGGTGGCGATGCGTCCGCGCAGCTTCAATCCCATGACCGCTTCCTTCCTGCACCCGCCGTCGGCGTCAGGGTAGCGGCGACTTCCTCACGAATTCCTTAGTCCACGCTCGTCAGCACCGCGGCAGCGGCATCGGTGGCCGCGCGGCCGCCAATGAGGTCAGCCGCCTTCTCGGCCAGCATGATGGTCGGCGCATTGGTGTTGCAGGACGGGATCCGCGGCATGGCCGACGAGTCGCAGACGCGCAGGCCCTCCAGGCCGCGCACGCGCAGCGCCGGGTCCAGCACGGCATCGGCGTCGGCGCCCATCCGGCAGGTGCCGCAGGGATGGTGGTCGGTCTTGGCCGACTCCGCGGCATAGGCGGCAAGGTCGGCGTCGCTGGTGCGCCTGGGCCCCGGCAGGCGCTCGGCCAGCACGAAGGGGCGCAGCGCCGGCTGGGCCAGGATCTCGCGGGCCATGCGCAGGCCGGCCAGCGCGTGCACGCGATCCTCGGGCTCGGCCCAGTAGTTGGGATCGATCAGCGGTGCGGCCGCCGGGTCGGCGCTGGCCAGGCGCACGGTGCCCCGCGAGCGCGGCCTGAGATAGGCCGAGTTCAGCGTGACGCCGCCATTGCGCAGCTTGTCGACCCCGGCCTCGATGCCGGAGCCCAGGCCCAGATGGAACTGGATGTCGGGCCAGTCGGGGTCGCCCCCGGCATGCCAGAAGCCGCCGGTCTCGAACAGCGTCGAGGCCACCGGGCCGCGCCGGAACAGCAGATATTCGATCCCGGCCAGCGCTGCGCGATGCGGCTTGGCGTAGGCGTCGTAGGTGAAGGCGCCGCGGCACTCGGCGATGGCATAGAGGTCCAGATGGTCCTGGAGGTTGCGGCCGACCCCGGGCAGGTCGTGGACCGGCGCGATCCCGATGGCGGCCAGCTCGTCGGCCGGGCCGATGCCGGACAGCAGCAGCAGCCGCGGCGAGCCGATGGCGCCTGAGGTCACCAGCACCTCGCGGTCGCAGCGCACGGCCTCGCGCCCGCCGGCGCCGGCGATCTCGACGCCCACGGCGCGGCCCTGCTCGACCACGACGCGCAGCACCGGGGCGCCGGTGCGCACGGTCAGGTTGGAACGTTCCAAAACCGGCTTGAGATAAGCGCTCGCCGCCGACGACCGGCGGCCGTTCCGCACCGTCACTTGATAGTGCCCGACCCCGGCCTGGACCCGGCCGTTGAAGTCGTGGTTGTAGGGAATGCCGTATTCCTGGGCGGCGCGCAGGAACGCCTCGCCGATGGGCAGCGGGTTGACCGGCGCCGATACGCCCAGCGGCCCGCCATAGGCATGGAAGGCGTCGACATAGCGCTGGTTGTCCTCGGCTCGGCGGAAATAGGGCAGGACCTCGCGCCAGCTCCAGCCGGCGCAGCCGGCCGCGGCCCAGGCGTCATAGTCGCGCGGGTTGCCGCGAGTATAGACCTGGGCGTTGATCGACGAGCCGCCGCCCAGCACCCGCGCCTGGGTGTAGCGCAGCACCCGGCCGCCCAGATGCGCCTGCGGCACCGTCGACCAGCCCCAGCTGGCGATGCCCTTGGTCATTCTGGCAAAGCCGGCCGGCATGTGGAACAGCGGGTGGCGGTCGCGGCCGCCGGCCTCCAGCAGCAGCACGCGGACCGCCGGGTCCTCGGTCAGGCGGTGGGCGAGCACGCAGCCGGCGGGGCCGGCGCCGGTGATGATGTAGTCGTAGCGGGTCATGCGGAACCGCCTGCCGAAGCGATGTGGTCGGCGACCCGCAGCGCCTGGGCTGCAATGGTCAGCGCCGGGTTGACCGCGGCCGAGCTGGGCAGGAACCCGGCGTCGACCACGAACAGGTTGGGATGGTCGTGGGCCCGGCACATCGGATCCAGTGCCGAGGTCGCGGGGTCGGTGCCGAAGCGCACGGTGCCGCACTGGTGCGAGGGCGTGCGCCGGTCGAAGGCGCGGGTCAGCACGATCGGGTAGCCGGCAGCGCGGAAGCGGTCGCGCATGCGGGCGATCAGGGCCCGATGGCCGGCCATGTTGCTGCGCCGCCAGTCGAGCACGATGCGGCCGCCGTCGACGCGCACGCGGCTGTCGGGGTTGGGCAGGTCCTCGCTCATCAGGTACCAGTCGACGCTGTGCCGGGACAGGCGCGACAGCAGCCGTTCCGGCACCATCGGCAGGCTGGCCTTGAGGATGGGGGCGGTGACGCGGCCCAGGAGCTGGGCGTTGCCCAAGGGCGGTCCGCCGACCCCGTCGTCCAGGTAGAAGTCGTTGATGCCCAGGGTCTTCTGGTAGACCGAGTCGTTCACCGTGCGGGGATCGACCGCCAGCATCGCCGTGCAGTTGTGGTTCATGAAATGGCGGCCGACCACGCCCGAGCGATTGGCGACGCCCGACCGCAGCAGCAGGGCGGCCGAATTGACCGCGCCGGCCGCCACGACCACCAGGCCGGCGCCCAGCACCCGGCGCTGGCCGCCGCGGCTGACCTCGACGCCCTCGATGCGCCGGCCGTCCGCGCCGACGACCAGGCGCACCGCCTCGGTGCCGGTCAGCAGCGTGAACCGCGGGTTGCGCTCGGCCGCGGCCAGCGCCGCGGTCTCCGCGTCGAGCTTGCCGCCGCCGGTGTTGGGGAAGGCATCCCACGGCGTCGCGCCGCGCTGGAGCCAGCGCTCGACATCGACCGCCAGCGGCAGCGAAAAGGGCCGCAGACCGACCGCGGCCAGGCGCTGGCGCATCGCCGCGATCGCCGGTTCGTCGGGCACCGGCGGGTGGCCATAGGGCGTCGAGCGCGGCGGCTCGGTCGGATCGCCGCCGGCCTGGCCGCGCACCTGGAACAGCGCCTCGGCGCGGCCGTACCAGGGTTCGAGATCCTCGTAGGGGAAGGGCCAGGCCGGCGACACGCCCTCGGCATGGGCCATCTCCTGGAAGTCCTCGCGGCGGAAGCGCAGCAGCACGGCACCGTAGAACTTGGAATTGCCGCCGACATAGTAGTAGTTGCCGGGATTGAAGGCACGGCCGTGGGCGTCATGCCAGGACTCGCGCGGCCGGAACACGCCGTCGATGAAGATGGCGCGGGCGTCGCGCGCCGCCGGACAATCGGCCAGCCGCTCGCCGCGCTCGATCATGGTAACGGCGGCGCCGCTGCCGGCCAGCCCGGCCGCCAGGGTCGCGCCGCCGATGCCCGAGCCGATGATCAGCACGTCGGGCGCGCTCATGACAGGCGGGCGCCGCCCTCGGGATCGAACAGCACCGCCTTGTCCAGGTTGAACGCGAACGGCACCACGTCGCCCAGGCGCACCGCGGCGTCGGCGCGCATCCGAGCCACCACTTCGCGGCCGGCCAGGCTGGTGACCACAAAGGTGTCGGAGCCGGCGGGCTCGATGATCTCGACCGGGCAATCCAGCACCGCGACGGCGCCGGCCGCGCGGTCGGCGCCGTCGCGGTCGGTGATCGCCTCGGGCCGGATGCCCAGGATGACGCGGCGGCCGGGCGTGAGCGCGTCGGCGCGGACGGTCGGCGGCGCGTCCAGCAGGATCGCGGGCGCCGTCCCGCCGTCGAGGGCCAGGGCCGGCCGGCCGTCGCGCGCGACCACGCTGGCGGCCATCAGGTTCATCGAGGGCGAGCCCATGAACTCGGCCACGAACAGGTTGGCCGGGCGGTTGTAGATCTCGGCCGGGGTGCCGACCTGCTGCAAGGCACCCTCGCGCAGCACCGCGATCTTGGTGGCCAGGGTCATGGCCTCGATCTGGTCGTGGGTGACATAGACGATGGTGGCGCGGGTCTGCTGATGCAGGCGCTTGATCTCGACCCGCATGTCCACGCGCAGCTTGGCGTCCAGGTTGGACAGGGGCTCGTCGAACAGGAACAGCCGCGGCTCGCGCACCAGCGCCCGGCCCATGGCGACGCGCTGGCGCTGGCCGCCCGACAGCTGGCTCGGGCGCCGGTCCAACAGATGCTCGATCTGCAGGGTCTTGGCCACTGCCGCCACGCGGCCGGCGCGCTCGGCCTTGGGCACGCCGCGCATCTCCAGCCCGAAGCCCATGTTCTGCGCCACCGACATGGTCGGGTAGAGCGCGTAGGACTGGAACACCATGGCGATGTCGCGCCGGGACGGGTGCAGGTCGTTGATGCGCTGGCCGGCCAGGCGGATCTCGCCGTCGGTCACCGCCTCCAGCCCGGCGATGCTGTTGAGCAGGGTGGACTTGCCGCAGCCAGACGGGCCGATCAGCACCAGGAAGCCGCCTTCGTCGAGCGACAGGTCGATGCCCTTGAGCACCTCCAGCCCGCCGAAGCGCTTGCGCAGGCCCACGATGTCCAGGAACGCCATGTCCTTATCCCTTGACCGCGCCGGCCATCAGGCCGCGCACGAAGTAGCGGCCGGCGATGACATAGACCGCCAGCGTCGGCAGGCCGGCGAAGATCGCCGCCGCCATGTTGACGTTGTATTCCTTCACGCCGGTCGACGAGTTCACCAGGTTGTTGAGCGCCACGGTCATCGGCGCGGATTCGCCTGAGGCGAACGAGACGCCGAACAGGAAGTCGTTCCAGATATTGGTGAATTGGAAGATCACCGTGACCACGATGATGGGCAGCGAGCTCGGCAGCAGGATGCGGGTGAAGATCCGGAAGAAGCCGGCGCCGTCGATCATCGCCGCGCGCACCAGCTCGTCCGGGTAGGCGACGTAGAAGTTGCGGAAGAACAGGGTGGTGAAGCCCAGGCCATAGATGACGTGGACCAGGACCAGGCCGCCGGTGCTGTTGGCGAGCCCCAGGGTGCCGAGCACCCGGGCCATGGGCACCAGCACCACCTGGAACGGGATGAAGCAGCCGAACAACATCATCCCGAACACCAGACGGTGGCCGGCGAAGCGCCACTTGGTCAGCACATAGCCGTTGAGCGCGCCGAGCAGGGTCGAGAGCGCGACCGCCGGCACCACCATGCGGATCGAGTTCCAGAAATAGCCCTTGATGCCGGCGCAGGTGAGGCCGATGCAGGCGGTGCTCCAGGCCTTGGCCCAGGGTGCCAGCGTCGGGGCTTCGGGCAGCGACAGCATGGTGCCGGCGTGGATCTCGTCCAAGGTCTTGAGCGAGGTCACGACCATCACGAACAGCGGCAGCAGGAACAGGGCCGCGAACAGCAGCAGCGGGCCGTAGACCAGGGTCCGGGTCGCCAGACGCGCGGTCACCGGCGCCGCTCCGCCAGCTCGGAATAGAGATAGGGCACGATGATCGCGGCGATGGTCATCAGCATGGTGATCGCGCTGGCGGCGCCCACGGCCATCTGGTTGCGCGTGAAGGTGTAGGAATACATGAAGGTCGAGGGCAGCTCGGTCGCGTTGCCGGGGCCGCCGCCGGTCAGGGCCACCACCAGGTCGTAGGACTTGATGGCCATGTGGGCGAGCACGATGAACGCCGACAGGAACACCGGACGGAGCTGCGGGATCACGACCCGCCAGTAGATGTTGAAGGCCGAGGCGCCGTCGATCTGCGCCGCCTTCAGGATCTCGCCGTCGATGCCGCGCAGGCCGGCCAGGAACATGGCCATGACGAAGCCGGTCGTCTGCCAGACCGCGGCGATCACGACCGTGTAGATCGCGTAATCGGGGTTGACCAGCCAGTCGAACTTGAAGCTCTGCCAGCCCCACGCATGCATCAGGCGGTCGAGGCCGAGGCCCGGATTGAGGAACCACTGCCAGGCGGTGCCGGTGATGATCAGCGACACGGCCATGGGGTAGAGATAGATCGTGCGCAGCACGCCCTCGGCCCGCACCCGCTGGTCCAGGAGGATCGCGATCAGCAGGCCCAGGGCCATCGACACCGAGATGTAGAGGCCGCCGAAGATCCCGAGGTTGGTCAGCGCCATGTACCAGTTGGGCGCCCGCCACAGCCGGTCATAGGGATCGAGGCCGATGAACAGGTAGGACGGCATCAGCCGCGAGGCCGACATCGACAGGTACACGGTCCACAGGATGAAGCCGTAGACGAACAGCAGCACCAGCGCGAACGAGGGCGCCAGCACCAGCTTGGGCAGATGGCTCTGCAGCCAGCCGACGCCGGGCATGGCGCGCCGGCGGGCCGGGCCGGCCAGGGTGGCGACGGACATCGGCAAGCTCCGCAAGCGAGGGGGACGCCGCGCCGGCGCGGCGTCCCCGGACGGCCTACTGCGCGTTCTTCACGGCCGCGGCCAGCGCCGCCGGTGCGGCGGCGGCGTCCAGCTGCCCGTTCAGCTCGCGCGTGATCACGTCGTACATGGCGACCTTGATGTTGGCGCGGTTGGCGTGGCCGTGGGCGAACGAGCCCACCAGCGTGCCTTTGGCGCTGGCGTCCTTGAGGTCGGCCATGGCCTTCTTGCCGCAGGCGTCGAAGGCGGCGTCGGAGACGTCGGTGCGGGCCGGCGCCGAGCCCTTGACCACGTTGAAGGCCGACTGGAAGACCGGGTCCTCGACCGCCGCGACCAGCTTCAGCTGGGCGTCGCGCTCGCCCTGACCGACCTTGAAGGCCGCGAACTGGTCGGCGTTGAAGGTGACGATGCCCTGGGTCCCGGGGAAGCGCATGCACACGAAGTCCTGGTCGGGCTTCTTGCCGGCGGTCACGAACTCGCCCTTGGCCCAGTCGCCCATGATCTGGGCGCCGGCAGTGCCGTTGATCACCATGGCGGTGGCCAGGTTCCAGTCACGGCCCGGGAAGTTCGGGTCGAAATAGGTGCGCAGCTTGGACATGCGCTCGAACACCGTCTTCATGGTCGGCGACGACAGCGTCGCCTGGTCCAGGTCGATCAGCGCCTTTTTGTAGAAATCCAGGCCGGCGGTCGTCAGCGCCACCGAGTCGAACAGGGTGGCGTCCTCCCAGGGCTGGCCGCCATGGGCGATCGGGGTCACGCCCATGGCCTTCCATTTGTCCAACAGGGCGATGAACTCGTCCCAGTTCTGCGGCTGCTTGCCGCCGGCCTTGTCGAACAGCGCCTTGTTCATCCACACCCAGTTGGTGGAGTGGACGTTGACCGGGGCCGCGATCCACTTGCCCTTGTACTTGGAGAAGGCCTGGAGCGCCGGCGGGATGACCTTGTCCCAGCCGCCCTGCCGGGCGACCTGGTCGATGTCCGAGAGCGCGCCCTGCTCGGCCCAGTCGGTGATGTCGAAGCCCAGCAACTGCACGGCGGCCGGCGGGTTGCCGGCGGCGACGCGGGCGCGCAGCGCGGTCATGGCCTGGGTGCCGCCGCCGCCGGCAACCGGCATGTCCTGCCAGCTGACGCCCTGCTTCTGCAGCAGGTCCTTCAGCACGGTCAGCGCCTTGGCCTCGCCGCCCGAGGTCCACCAGTGCAGGACCTCCACGGATTCGGCGGCGCGCGCCGCCGGGATCGCGACGGCGCCGGCCAGCAGCGCGGCGCCCAGGATGGCTCGACAGGTCTTCATGCAGTTTCCTCCCGTCTTGAGTTCAGGACCGGCTCCGGGTTCGGCCGCCCGGTATCCGATCGTTGTGAAGGTGGAACATTTTTCGCCTGTTGTCGCGGCTCCTCATCGGTCGCCGAACGCCGGCGGGCGCTTCTCGCGGAAGCTGGCGACGCCCTCCTTCAGGTCCTCGGTGTAAGAGGTCAGCGCCCCGGCCAAGCCCTCGATGGCGAAGTCGGCTTCCTCGCCCTCGGCGGCGTTGATCAGCGACTTGGCGATCCCCACCGCGACCGGGCCGCGGCGGGCGATGGCCGCGGCCAGTGTGTCGGCGCGGGCCAGCGCCCCGCCCGTCGGCGCCAACTCGTCGGCCAGGCCCAGCGCCAGCGCCGCCTCGCCCTGGACCAACTCGCCGGCGAGGGCCAAGCGGCGGACCGTGTGGCTGCCGAAGCGGCGGACCAGGCGCTGGGTGCCCGACCAGCCCGGAATCATGCCCAAGCCGGTCTCGGGCAGGCCGAACTTGGCCTGCGGCTCGGCGATGCGGAAATCGGCGGTGCCCGCCAGCTCCAGCCCGCCGCCCAGGGCGTGGCCGGTGACGGCGGCGATCAGCGGCACGCGGAGCCGCGCCAGGCGGTCGAAGGCGCGGTGGCCGGCGCGCGTCCAGTGCCGCCACATGTCCAGGGGCTCGAGGGCACCCCAGGCGGCGATGTCGCCGCCGGCGCAGAACGCCTTGCCCTCGCCCGACAGGATCGCGGCGCGCACGCCGGGCGCCGCCTCGACGCGGTCGGCGGCGTCGACCAGACCGGCGATCATGTCCATGTCGAGGGCATTGAGCTTGTCGGCGCGGGTCAGCGTGATCCGCGCCACCGGGCCGTCGAGATCGAGCTTGACGAAGGGGCTCACCGGGGGCCCTCCAAGGTCAGGCCCATGGGCTCGCGGCGGAACAGCCGCGGGTCCATGCGCTTCGGCGGCGCCGGCACGCGCAGCGGGAAGGCGGCCTGGGCCAGCACGTCGCGCTCGAGGTCGACGCCGGGCGCGACCTCGGTCACCGCCAGGCCCTCGGCGGTCAGCTCCAGCACGCAGCGCTCGGTGACATAGGTCGCCCGCTGACCCTGGGCGAGGGCGCGGGGGCCGGAGAACGACACCTGCTCGACCGCCTCGACCAGCTTCTTCACGCGGCCTTCCTTGCGGATGCGCAGGGCGCCGTCCTCGATCGCCAGGTCGGCGCCGGCGGTGAAGAAGCCCGAGAACACGATCCGCCGGGCGCGCGCCGTGATGTCGACGAAGCCGCCGGCGCCGGCGGTCACGTGCGGCCGGAAGCCCAGCTTCGACACGTTGACCGAACCCTGCCGGTCGATCTCCAGGAACGACAGCAGCGACAGGTCGAAGCCGCCGCCCTGGAAGTAGGTGAACTGGTAGGGCGAGGGCAGCACCGCTTCGGCGTTGGCGGCGCAGCCGAACTGGAAGTCCAAGAGCGGCACGCCGCCGATGGCGCCCTGCTCGATCACCCAGGTGACCCGGCCGTGCAGGCCTTCCTCCAGCAGGATGCGCGGAACGTTGGCCGAGACCCCGAAGCCGATATTGACCACGTCGCCGTCCCGCAGCTCCTGCGCGACCCGGCGCGCCATCGCCTTCTGGACGCCGAACTCGGTCAGCGCGAATTCGGACAGGGGCCGCTGGATCTCGCCCGAGATCGCCGGGTCGTAGGCGGTCTGGGTCGTCTGCATCTGGTCGGGCGCGACCACGATGGCGTCGACCAGCACGCCCGGCACCAGCACGTCGTGGGGCTTGATGGTGCCGGCGCGGACCAGGCGCTTGACCTGGGCGATCACGACGCCGCCGTTGTTGCGCACGGCGAGCGCCTGGTCGAGCGGCCCCAGATAGCCGCCCTCCTGCTCGTAGGAGAGGTTGCCGCGCTCGTCGGCGGTGGTGGCGCGGATGATCGCGATCTGCGGCACGATCGTCGGGAAGAACAGCCAGCTGTCGCCGGCGAACTCGATCCGGCGCACCACCGGCTGCTCGGCGGCCCGACCGTTCATGGCGCAGCCCTCGTGCGCGGGATCGACGAAGGTGTCCATGCCGACCTTGGTGATCACGCCCGGGCGCCGGGCCGCGGCCTCGCGGTGCAGGTCGAACAGGATGCCCGACGGGATGTTGTAGGCCGGGATCCGGTTCTCGGTGATCATCCGCCAGATCTGGGGCGGCTCGGCCGAGGACGGGCCCGAGGGGTAGGAGCCGGCCAGCACGCGCGCCAGCAGGCCGTCCTGCGCGATGTGGTCGATGCCCGCGATGCCCCACATGTCGCCGGCCGCGATCGGGTGCAGGGTGGTCAAGCCGCGCGGATGCCCGCTCGCCGCGAAGCGCCGGCCGATGGCGGCCAGCACCGCGTCCGGGCAGCCCAGGCCCGAGGACGACGAGACGGTGACCACCGCGCCGTCGGGGATCAGCCCGGCGGCATCGTCGGCGGTCAGGACGCGGGGAAACGGCATTGTGGGCTCCTCAGGGTTCGACCGGAACGGCGCGGCCGGTGCGGGCGGCCTCGGCGACCGCCAGGGCCGTGGCCAGCGAGCGCACGCCGTCGGCGCCGGTCGCGGCCGGGCTGCCGTGGCCGGCGATGGCGGCGTGGAAGGCGGCGACCGCGCGCTCGTAGAGATTGTCGGCGTCGGTCGGCAGCATGATGTCGCCGTCGGCCGTGCGCAGGCGCACCGTGCCGATCGGGCGCTGGGTCATGCAGTCGGTGCCGACCAGGGAGCCGTCGGTGCCGTGGACCTCGAAGCCGGTGGCGGCATAGCGGGTGGTGAAGGCGTCGTGGATCTGCGCCAGCAGGCCGGAGCGGAAGCGCAGCACGCCCATGACGCCGTCCTCGACAGCCCCGGCGGCCAGGCCGCCCGACTGGGTCGCGGCGATCGCCTCGACCGGCTCGTCGTCGAGCACGAAGCGCAGGGTGTCGGCGTCGTGCACGGTGATGTCGAGGATCACCCCGGCCCCCGACTCGGGCCGGTCGAGCCGCCAGCCCTGCAGGTGCGCTGGCAGATAGACGGCATGGAAGACGCGGGCGAACAGCGGCCGGCCGATGCGGCCGTCCTGGATCGCCCGGCGCAAGGCCCGGTGGGTGCCGGCGTTGCGCAGATGGTGGTTGGTGCCGAGCACGACGCCGGCCTCGGCGCAGGCGCGGACCATGCCGCGCGCGGCGGCGGCGGTCAGCGCCAGCGGCTTCTCGCACAGCACATGGCGGCCGGCGGCGGCCGCCGCCAGGGTCTGGTCCTCATGGCGCTCGTTGGTGGTCGCGATGTAGACGGCATCGACGCCGTCGAGCAGCGCCGGCAGCGACGTCGTGCCGAGCGGGACGGCGTTGGCGGCGGCGAAGGCCTGGGCGCGACCGGCGTCGCTGCTCATGACCGTGGCGACGATGCCGCCCTGGGCGCGCACCGCCGGAATCATCCATTCCCGGGCGATCGTGCTGGCGCCGATGAATCCCCAGCGGATCTGGCTCAACTGGCTTGCCTCCTGGCTTGGGCGCCGCAACTGGCGCGGACCACCAGCCGCGCTTCGCCGACATGGGCGTCGACCCGGCGCTGGCCCTCCGCGATCTGCCGCAGCAGCATCTGGGCGGCGCGCTCGCCCAGGCCGGGCGGGTCGATCGCCACCGTGGTCAGCGCTGGCGTGACCAGCTGCGCCTCGCGGGTGTCGTCGAACCCCACCACCGCCACGTCGCGCCCCGGCACCCGGCCGGCACGAGCAATGGCGTGCAGGGCGCCGATGGCGACTACGTCGTTGAAGCAGACCGCGGCGGTCGGCGGCTGCGGCAGCGCCAGCAGCCGGCTCATGGCCTCGGCGCCGCCATCCATGGTCGGGCGGCTCTCGACCAGCCAGTCGGGGGCGGGGACCAGCTGGGCGGCGGCCAGGGCCTGGCGGTAGCCGGCGACACGGTCGCGGCGCACGCCCATGCCGTCCAGGCCGCCGATGAAGGCGATCGCGGTGTGGCCCAGGCCGATCAGGTGGGCGGTGGCGCGGGCGGCACCGCCGCTGTCGTCGCTGACCACCAGCGCGCTGCGCACGTCGGGCACGCGCCGGATGGCGAGCACGAACGGGAAGCTGGGGCCGACCAGCCGCTCGATCTCGGCCGCATCGGTGCCGATGGCCGGCGACAGGATCAGCCCGGCGGCGCCATGCTCGCGCATGGCCCGCACGACGTCGGCTTGGCGACTAAGGCTCTCGGCGGCGTTGGCCAGGAACGGCACGTAGCCCGAGGCCTGCAGCGCCCGCTCGATGCCGATCGCCAGCTCCGTGAAGAAGGGGTTCGACAGGTCGTTGATGACCATGCCGACCAGGCCGGTGCGCGCTCGGCGCAGGCTGGCGGCACCGCGGTTATAGACATAGCCGAGCTCGGTCATCGCCGCCGCCACGCGCGCCCGCGTCTCGGCGCGCACCAGCGGGCTGGCCTTCAGCACCAGCGACACGGTCGACTTCGACACGCCGGCCCGGCGCGCGATGTCGACGATGGTGACGCTGCGGCCGTCCCGTGCCACTCGGTTGCCTCCCTGAATTGGAACGTTCCATATCATGGCCGTGGCGAGCTGACAATAGGCAAGCCAAGGTCTGTCGCGGTGTGGAACGATCCAATCAGGCGGTCAGGAAGGCGGAGGTGTCGACGACCTCAGCCGTTCCCGCTGAGGTCGTCGAAGAACACTTTGTCGGCCTCCAGCCCCGCAGGGCGAAACTCCGATCCCTCGCCGTGTAGATAGTGATGCCCTGGCCTGCCCTCGGTCAGGTCACCGCACGACTGCGGTCCGCAGCCAGGCACCGAACTCCGCGGTGCGCCGCAGCGGGTCCAGGACGTCCGGGCCGATGCCGTAGCGCCAGGCCAGGTCGCGCCGGTCCGGGGCGGCCTCGAGCGTCCGGTAGTCCTGGGCCAGGCCATGCAGGGCCGCATCGTCGGGTCCGAACCCCTCCGCGGCCAGCTGCGGCGCGCGCAGGTCGAAGATCGCCGCCAGCATCCCGAGCGTGATCTCCGGATGGTATTGCACGCCGTAGAAGCTGCCGCCGCCCGGCGTTTCGGCCGCCAGGGCCTGGACGGCGCTGATGCTGTTGCTGGCCAGCACCCGCGCGCCCGGCGGCGGCGTCTCGACCTCGTCCAGGTGGGTGCACAGGGCGTCGAAGATCGGCGGCCGGCCGGCCAGCACCGGGTGGGCACGGCCGGCCTCGGTCAAGGTGACGGCGCGCGCGACGCCGATCTCGCGGCCGTTGGGGTTGCGGCGCACCGTCCCGCCCAGGGCGACCGCCGCGAGCTGCAGGCCCCAGCAGCTTCCCCATACCGGCAGCGGCGTGGCGAACACCGCCCGCGCGAACTCGATCTGGCGCAGGGCCGCGGGCGTGCGGTCGCCGATATGCAACGTCGAGCCGGTCAGGATCACGCCGTCGACGCCGTCGAGCGCGGCGCCGGCCGGCAGCGCCGCGTCGTCGGCGATGTTGACGATGGTGCAGACGACGTCGGGCGCGTGCAGCCGCAGCGCCTGCTCGAACAGGGTGGCGTTGAAGGGGGCGCCGGCCGCGGCAACCTGGCGCTGCGAGTCGGTGGGCCAGCAGTCGGCAATTAGGATCCGGGGCATCGGCGGTCGATCGGTATCGGGGCGCGAACTCTTGCATATAGGACGCCGCCGCCGAACGTCTACGCCGTCAGCTTCCCTGCGCGACCCGGGTGCGGTGGCGCCGCGGCCGCACCGTGTCGATCGGCGCCGACAGGGCGAGGCGCCGATCGAAATTGGCGGCATAGAGCGCGACGGTCGGCGGGTCCTGGAGCACGACCAGGTTCTCGGCATTGCGGGTGTTGGCCGCGCGCGTGAAGTTGTAGCTGCCGGTGATGACCCGCCGGCGGTCGATGACCATCACCTTGTTGTGGGCGATCGCGGCCTTGAGGTCGGCGCGCACCGGGATGCCGGCGGCTTGGAGCAGCGGCGCCAGCGAGCGCCGGTCGGCGCGGTTCGAGCGATCCAGGATCACGCTGACCACGACGCCGCGGGCGTGCGCGGCCAGGATCGCCGCGCCGACGCGCGGGTCGGTGAAGCCATAGGCCTGGATCAGCAGCTCGCGCTGCGCCCGGCCGATCTCGCCGGCGATCACGCCGGCGCAGTCCATCGGCGGGGCGAAGCACACGGCTTCGACCGGCGCCGCCTGGGCGGTGGGCGCCGCCGCGCCGCCGCCCCCCGCGCCGCCGCTCTCGGCGGCACAGCCGGCCGCGAGCAGGGCCAGCGCCAGGGCGGCGATCCTAGGCGACAAGGGGGGCCACAAGGGGCTTCTCCATGACGATCGTCCGCTCGCGGCCATGCCACTGGTCGCGCACCGCGACGAACCCCATCTCGCTCATGTCGGGCGCGTCGGCCGCGGTGGCCGTCCGGATCTGGTGGGATGCTGCCGCCATGCTGCCCCCCAAGCTGGTTGACCCGTCCCGGTCGCCGCGACAGAGTAGCAGCAATCGCCTGGAACACAACATGAACGATCGATCGCCGCTCGCATCGTTCCATCCGGCCGTCGCCGCCTGGTTCGGCCGCGCCTTCGCCGCCCCGACCGGCGTTCAGGCGGAGGCCTGGCCCGCACTCCTGGCCGGCGCGCCGGCGCTGATCGCGGCGCCGACCGGCTCCGGAAAAACCCTGGCGGCGTTCCTGGCGGCGATCGACCGGCTGGTGCGCCTGGGCCTGGCCGGCGAGCTCAGGGACGAGACTCAGGTGGTCTATGTCTCGCCGCTCAAGGCGCTGTCCAACGACATCCAGCGCAACCTGGAGGCGCCGCTCGCCGGCATCCGCGCCGAGCTGGCGGCGCGCGGCCTGCCCGAGCTCGAGATCCGCAGCTGGGTGCGCACCGGCGACACGCCCCAGGTCGAGCGCCGGCGCATGCAGCGCCGGCCGCCGCACATCCTGGTGACCACGCCGGAGTCGCTTTACATCCTGCTTGGCTCGGCTTCGGGCCGGGCGATGCTGGCGACGGCCCGCACCGCCATCGTCGACGAGATCCACGCACTGGCGCCGAACAAGCGCGGCGCCCATCTGGCGCTGTCGCTGGAGCGGCTGGATGCCCTGGCCGGCGGCCGGCTGCAGCGCATCGGCCTGTCGGCGACCCAGCGGCCGATCGAGCGCGTCGCCCAGTTCCTGACCGGCACCCAGGCGGGGTGCCGGATCGTCGACGCCGGCCACCAACGCGACCGCGACCTGGCGCTGGAGCTGCCGGACGGGCCGCTGGAGGCCGTCATGTCCGGCGAGGTCTGGGAGCAGGTCTATGACCGTCTCGCCGCGCTGGCCGGGAGCCACAGCACCACTCTGGTCTTCGTCAATACCCGGCGCATGGCCGAGCGGGTGACCCGCCAACTGGCCGACCGCCTGGGCGCCGATCAGATTAGTGCCCACCATGGCAGTCTGGCCAAGGAGCTGCGGCTGGACGCCGAGCAGCGGCTGAAGCAGGGCCGGCTCAAGGCCCTGGTCGCGACGGCGTCGCTGGAGCTGGGCATCGACATCGGCGACGTCGACCTGGTCTGCCAGCTCGGCTCGCCGCGCTCGATCGCCGCCTTCCTGCAGCGGGTCGGGCGCTCCGGCCACGCCGTCGGCGGTCTGCCCAAGGGCCGGCTGTTCCCGCTGTCCCGCGACGACCTGGTGGAGTGCGCGGCGCTCCTGGACAGCGTCGATCGCGGCGAGCTGGACGAGCTGACCATCCCCGAGCGGCCGCTCGACGTGCTGGCCCAGCAGGTCGCTGCCGAGGTCGCGGCGGCCGATTGGGACGAGCCGGCGCTGCTCGGCCTGGTGCGTCGCGCCTGGCCCTACCGCGACTTGGCCGAGGCCGACTTCGACGCCGTGGTCGCGACCCTGGCCGAGGGCTTCAGCACGCGGCGCGGGCGGCGCGGCGCCCTGGTCCATCACGATGCCGTCAACCACATGCTGCGCGGCCGCCGCGGCGCCCGGCTGACGGCGCTGACCTCGGGCGGCGCCATCCCCGACACCGCCGACTACCAGGTGCTGCTGGAGCCCGAGAACCAGGTGATCGGCAGCGTCCACGAGGATTTCGCGGTCGAGAGCCTGGCCGGCGACGTCTTCCAGCTGGGCAACGCCGCCTACCGCATCCAGCGGGTCGAGCGCGGCGTCGTGCGGGTCGAGGACGCCCGCGGCCAGGCGCCGACCATCCCGTTCTGGCTGGGCGAGGCGCCGGGACGCTCCGACGCCCTGTCGGCGGCCGTGTCGCGGCTCCGGGCCGAGGTCGGCCGGCGGCTGCCCGGCGACTCCGCCCAGCGTTGGCTGGCCGACCGCTTCGGCGCGGTCGCGGCGGCGCAGATCGCCGCCTACCTGGCCGCGGGCCAGGCGGCGCTCGGCTGCGTGCCGACCCAGGCGCGCATCGTGCTGGAGCGCTTCTTCGACGAGGCCGGCGGCATGCAGCTGGTCGTCCACTCACCCCATGGCAGCCGCCTCAATCGCGCCTGGGGCCTGGCCCTGCGCAAGCGTTTCTGCCGCAAGTTCAACTTCGAGCTGCAGGCGGCCGCGACCGAGGACAACATCGTGCTGTCGCTGACCGCCCAGCACAGCTTCGCGCTGGACGAGGTCGCGCGCTATCTCAGCGCCGCGACGGTGCGGGACGTGCTGGTCCAGGCGCTGCTCGACGCGCCGATGTTCATGGCGCGCTGGCGCTGGGTCGCCAGCATCGCGCTGGCGCTGCCGCGCTACCGCGGCGGCCGCAAGGTGGCGCCCCAGCTGCTGCGCATGGACGCCGAGGACCTGATCGGTGCGGTGTTCCCCGACCAGCTGGCCTGCGGCGAGAACCTGCCCGGCGAGCGCGAGGTGCCCGACCATCCCCTGGTCCGCCAAGCCATCGACGACTGCCTGGCGGAGGCGATGGACCTGGCCGGGCTGGAGCGGCTGCTGGCCGGCATCGAGTCGGGCGCGATCCAGGTCGTGGCGCGCGACCTGGCGGCGCCGTCGCCGCTGGCCCAGGAGGTGTTGACCGCGCGGCCCTATGCCTTTCTGGACGACGCGCCGATCGAGGAGCGGCGCACCCAGGCGGTCATGGGCCGGCGCTGGCTCGACCCCGAGGCCGCCGGCGACCTGGGCCGGCTGGACGACGACGCCATCGCCCGCGTGCGCCAGGAGGCCTGGCCGGAGCCGGCCAATGCCGAGGAACTCCACGATGCCCTGGTCTGGCTGGGCTGCCTCGGCGCGGACGAGGCCGCCGCCTGGCAGCCCTGGCTGGCCGAGCTGGCGCGCACCAGGCGGGCGGCGCTGCTGCGCACGCCTGGTGCGGCGCTGTGGGTGGCGGCCGAGCGGCTGCCGCAGTTGCGGGCGCTGTGGCCGACCGCCGCCCTGGAGCCGGCGATCGCGCCGCCGCCGTCGCTGGCGCGGGACTGGCCGCCCGACGCGGCGCTGGTCGAGCTGCTGCGCGGCCGGCTGGAGGGCAGCGGCCCGGTCACGGCCGCGGCGCTGGCCCGGCTGCTGGGCCTGGAGCCGGCGGACATCGCCGGCGCCCTGGCGGCCCTGGAGGTCGAAGGCTTCGCGCTGCGCGGCCGCTACACCGGCGCCGCCAACGACGACGAATGGTGCGACCGCCGGCTGCTGGCGCGCATCCACCGCTATACCGTCAAGCGCCTGCGCGCCGAGATCGAGCCGGTGGCCGCCCGCGACTTCCTGCGCTTCCTGGTTCAGTGGCAGCGGGTCGCCCCCGACGCCCGCATGGCCGGCAGTGATGCCCTGGCCGCGGTGGTCGGGCAGCTGGAAGGCTTCCAAGCGCCGGCGGCGGCCTGGGAGCCCGAGATCCTGGCGGCGCGCCTGGACGGCTACGACCCCGACTGGCTGGACGACCTGTGCCGGTCCGGCCGCATCGCCTGGAGCCGCCTGCGCCCGCCCGCCGACGGCCGGGCCGGCGCTCAGCCGGTGCGCACGACCCCGATTGCCCTGCTGCCGCGGCGCCAGGCGGCGCTGTGGGCCGACGCTGGGGCGCTGCCGGAGCCGGCGAGCCGACCGGCGCGGGCGGTCGCCGATGCCCTGCGCGAGCACGGCGCCTTGTTCCTGGACGAGCTGGTCGATGCCGCCGGCCTGCTGCGGCCGCAGGTCGAAGACGCGCTGGGCGAGCTGGTGGCACTGGGGCTGGTGACGTCCGACAGCTTCGCTGGCCTCCGGACTCTGCTGCTGCCGTCGGACAAGCGGCGGCGGCGCAGCGCGGCGCTGGCCATGGATGCCGCCGGCCGTTGGGCGCTGGCCGGCCGTGCCCGGGTCGCCCCGTCGGCGGCCGAGGCGGCCGAGCATCTGGCGCGCACCCTGCTGCGCCGCTGGGGCGTGGTGTTCTGGCGAGTGGCCGAGCGCGAAGCCGCGTGGCTGCCGCCCTGGCGCGAGCTGCTCGGCGTCTATCGCCGCCTGGAGGCGCGCGGCGAGATCCGCGGCGGCCGCTTCGTCGCCGGCTTCGCCGGCGAGCAGTTCGCCCTGCCCGAGGCGGTCGGCCTGCTGCGCGAGGTCCGGCGGCGGCCGCTCGACGGCGCTTTGATCTCCCTGTCGGGCGCCGACCCGCTCAACCTGGTCGGGCTCCTGACCCCCGGGCCGCGGCTGGCGGCCCTGGCCGGCAACCGCGTCCTCTGGCGCGACGGCCTGCCGATCGCCGTGCTGCAGGGCCAGGAGGTGCAGCTTCTGGCCGAGCTGGATCCACCGACCCAGTGGCAGGCGCGCAAGGCCTTGCTGCGCTCGGGCGCCGTCCGGGTGGCGGGGTGAGGCGCTAAAACACCCCATCGTCAAAATCGCGGATCGTGTCGCCGCCGGCGAGGATGGCCTGGGCCAGCGCCTCATGCTGGGGCAGCAGCCGGGTCATGAAGAAGCGCGCCGTATCGAGCTTGGCCCGATAGAAGCCGCCATCATCGCCGCCGGCCTTGGGCAGCGCCGCGGCGGCCATGCGCGCCCACTGGTCCGCCAGGGCCACCACCCCGAACAGCCGCAGATACTCGACGGCGCCGGCGGCGCCGGTCTCGGCGTCGGCCTGGTCGCGCAGCCAGGCCGTGACCGCCTTCAGCCGGTCGAGCGCCGCGGCGAGCGGCCGGACCACGAAGGCCAGCCCGGGATCGACGCCGTGCGCCTCCAGGAAGGCGTCGGCCGGCCCGAAGAACCGCGCCGGCAGCCGGCCGCCTTGGTCGCGCAGCTTGCGGCCGACCAGGTCCATGGCCTGGACGCCGTTCGTGCCCTCGTAGAGCTGGGTGATCCGGACGTCGCGGACCAGCTGCTCCATGCCGTGCTCGCGGATGTAGCCGTGGCCGCCGAACACCTGCACGCCGATCTGGGCGCACTCGCAGCCGAGATCGGTGAACAGCGCCTTGACCACCGGCGTCATCAGCCGGACCAGGTCGTCGGCGGCGGCGCGCTCCGCCGGGTCGGGGTGGCGGGTCCGGCGGTCGAGCGCCCGCGCCACCCCTTGGCCGAGCGCCCGCATGCCCTCGACATAGGCGCGCTGGGTCAGCAGCATGCGCCTGACATCGGGATGCACCAGGATGGGGTCGGCGGCCTTGTCGGGGTGGCGGGCGCCGGTCGGGCTGCGGCCCTGAAGCCGGTCGCGGGCATAGGCGACGGCGCCCTGATAGGCGGCCTCGGCGATGCCCAGGCCCTGGATGCCGACCGCCAGCCGCTCGGTGTTCATCATCGTGAACATGGCGGCCAGGCCCTGGTGCGGCGCGCCGACCAGCCAGCCGGTGGCCTCGTCGAAGTTCAGGACGCAGGTGGCCGAGGCCTTCATGCCCATCTTGTGCTCCAGGGCGCCGCACACGACGCCGTTGGGGGCGCCGTCCCGCCGCTTGGGCACCAGGAACAGGCTGAGGCCGCGGCTGCCCGGCGGCGCGTCCGGCAGCCGCGCCAGCACCAAGTGCAGGATGTCGGGCGCGAGGTCGTGCTCGCCGGCGGAGATGAAGATCTTGGTGCCGGTGATCCGGTAGCTGCCGTCCGCGGCGGGCACGGCGCGGGTGCGCACCAGCCCCAGGTCGGTTCCCGCTTGGGGCTCGGTCAGGCACATGGTGCCGGTCCATGCGCCCGCGGCCAGCCGCGGCAGATACGTGGCCTTGAGGTCCGCCGAGCCGTGCGCGGCCAGGGCCTCGTAGGCGCCCAGGCTCAGCCCCGGATAGAGCGCGAACGACAGGTTGGCCGCGCAGGCCATCTCGTCGACCAGGACCGCCAGCGCATGGGGCAGGCCCTGGCCGCCATGCGCTGGATCGCAGGTGAGCGCGGTCCAGCCGGCCTCGGCATAGGCCCGGTAGGCCGCAGGAAAGCCTTTGGGGGTGGTCACGGCGCCCGCCTCGAACCGGCAGCCCTGCTCGTCGCCGGGACGGTTCAGCGGCTGCAGCACTTCCTCGGCGAAGGTCGCCGCGGCCTCCAGCACCGGGTCGGCCAGGTCGGCGCCGAGCTCGTCCAGCCCGGGCAGCGCCTGCAGCGCGTCGAGGCCGTACAGCTCCTGCAGGACGAAACGCATGTCGCGCAGCGGCGCTTGATAGGTGGGCATCGGTCCCTCCCTGTGGTTGCGCCCACTCTCGGAGCGCGATCGCTCAAAGTCAAGTGGACTTTAGTATGTGAATGTCAAAGTGAACTTTGCTGTTGTAAAGTCAATGGCGCTGTGCTAGACCTAAGGCAGGATGGCCCGCCCGGACGAGGCGGGCCCGAAGGGAGGGAACCATGGACGGCACCGCCATCGAGCCCGCGGCCGAGGCCTATGACTTCCCGCTGCTGATCAAGCATCTGCTGAACGGGGCCCGGGGTCGCGCCGGGGATCGCCCGATCGTCTATGGCGACCGCGTCCGCTACGGCTATGCGATGCTGGAGGCGCGCCTGGCGGGGCTCGCCGGCGCCCTGGCCGGTCTGGGTGTCGGGCCGGGCGACACGGTCGCCGTGATGGACTGGGACAGCCACCGCTACCTGGAATGCTTCTTCGCCGTGCCGATGATGGGCGCGGTGCTGCAGACCGTGAACGTGCGGCTGTCGCCCGAGCAGATCCTGTACACCCTCAACCATGCGGGCGCCGGCACGCTGCTGGTCCATGCCGATTTCCTGCCCCTGCTGGCGGGCATCCGCGACCGGCTGGAGCATGTCAGGCGGGTCGTCCTGATCGACGACGGCCAGGCGCCGCCTGCCGCGGGCGTCGATGTCGCCGGCGGCTACGAAGCGCTGCTGGCCGAGGCACCCGCGGCCTACGCCTTCCCGGACTTCGCGGAAATCAGGCGCGCCACGACCTTCTACACCACCGGCACCACCGGCCTGCCCAAGGCGGTCTATTTCAGCCACCGCCAGCTGGTGCTGCACACGCTGGCCCAGTGCGCGGCGCTGGGCACCGCCGGCCGGCAGGGCCGGATCCACCGCGACGACGTCTACATGCCGATCACGCCGATGTTCCACGTCCACGCCTGGGGCTTCCCCTATGCAGCGACGATGCTCGGCCTGAAGCAGGTCTATCCCGGCCGCTACCTGCCCGACCGGCTGCTGGCGCTGATCCGCGACGAGCAGGTCACCTTCTCGCACTGCGTGCCGACGATCCTGCAGATGCTGCTGGCCCATCCCCAGGCCGCGGACATCGAGCTCAGCGGCTGGAAGGTGGTGGTCGGCGGCTCGGCACTGCCCCAGGCGCTGGCCCGCCAGGCCCTGGCCCGCGGCATCGACGTCTTCGTCGGCTACGGCATGTCCGAGACCTGCCCGATCCTGACCCTGGCGCAGGTGCCGAGCGCGCGTTTGGACGAGCCGGCCGAGGCGACCCTGCCGGTGCGGCTGCGCGCCGGCCTGCCGATGCCGCTGGTCGACCTGCGCGTGGTCGACGACGCCATGGCCGATGTGCCGCCGGGCGGCGGCAGCGGCGAAGTGGTGGCGCGGGCGCCGTGGCTGACCCAGGGCTATCTGGGCAACGCCGAGGCCTCGGACCGGCTGTGGGCCGGCGGCTATCTCCACACCGGCGACATCGGCCGGCTGGAGGCCGATGGCGGCCTGGTCATCACCGACCGCCTGAAGGACGTGATCAAGACCGGCGGCGAATGGGTGTCGTCGATCGAGCTGGAAGACCTGATCGCCCAGCATGAGGGCGTGGCCGAGGTCGCCGTGATCGGCGTGCCCGATCCGCGCTGGGGCGAGCGGCCGGTGGCCCTGGTCGTGCCCAAGCCGGCCCTCGCTGCAACCCTCGACGCGGCGGCGATCGCCGACCATGTCCGGAACAGGATCGACGCCGGGGCCCTGTCGAAGATCGCGCTGCCGGAGCGGATCCTGCTCGTCGAGGCCCTGGACAAGACCAGCGTCGGCAAGCTCGACAAGAAGGCGCTGCGGGCCCGCTATGGCAGCCTCTAGCGCATCGGACCGCGACCGCCTGGCGACCGCGGCCGAGGTCGCGCGCGAGCTCGGGCTGACCGCCCAAGGGGTCCGGTTCTACGAGGAGCAGGGCCTGATCACGCCCGCCCGCGTCGGCAAGACCCGGGTCTACACCTATCGCGACCGCGCCCGGCTGCGGCTGATCCAGAAGCTGCGCCGGGTCGGGTTCTCGCTGGCGGCGATCCGCGACTATCTCGGCCTGTACCGGGCCGACGCCAGCGGTGCGGCCCAGTATCGCGCCGGGTTGGCGCGCATCCGCGACCGGATCCGCGAGCTGGAGGGCAAGCGGCGCGCCATCGAGGATGCGCTCGGCGGGCTGCAGGTGCTGGAGCGCGACGCGTCCGAGCGGCTGGCCGCGGCCGAACCGGGGGCGGCGGGAGGCACCGCCGACGGACCGCGACCCGGCTTCGTCTTCGTCGCGACGGGTCCACGGCCGTCCGAGGGGGCCGCGATCTCATTGCATCCCGAGGACGGCCATCAGGGGTGAGGGCTCGGATCCGGCAGTTCCTCACGCGCTCGGATCGGATCGACTCTGGCGACAACCGGAGAGTCGGCGGCAAGGTCAACACCGAACCACTCCCGGCATCGTTCGATGATCTCGCCCACTTTGGATTGCCACCGGGTCAGATCGGCGACGCTCGGGCCGGGCTTTATCCGGCCGGCTTCACTCACATACCGGACGGTCGTCGGGCGGCTCAACCAATGCGTACGCCTTCCGTCTGGAGCACGAAAGCCAGAGTGTTGACGGTGCCCGAAGCGGCACGAACGTCGTCTTCACGTTCGGCAAAGACGTTGGCCGTCAAGCCGGCGTCTCGTCCGATGCGCCAGCATCCGGCCGGATCCAGGTCCGCCTCGGGCGCGTCGTTCGGCAGCACAAGGAAGAAGTCCCAATCGCTGTCCGATCGGGCGTCGCCGCGGGCGCGACTCCCGAACAGCCAAACCTGCGTGGCCCGGAGCCTGCTCCGCGCCAGTTCTACCAGCCGCCCGAGCGCGGGCTCGGCCCCAAGAAGCGCTGTCGCGTGCCCGTCACGCGGTCGCGACAGCGGATCTCCGCTGCGGTCGCGAGTCGGGCCAAGGTCTGATCCGGTGTGAGGACCCTGCATGCCGAAATCATAGCGCCAGATGCGCGCTTCGACATCTCCCTTGGGCCGCAAGGCCGCTCCCACCCTCGATTTTCGCCAATACCGGCCGGGCGGGGCGCGGCAGGGTGTGCGGGCACGCGCAACCGCAGGGACCCCGCCATGGCCGAAGGCTTCTATCACCGGCACCCCGAGACCTTTGCCGTCGAGACCACCGTGGTCGACGCCCGGCCCGGGCGCATCAGGCTGGCCGAGTCGCCGTTCTATCCGGGCGGTGGCGGCCAGTTGGCCGACCGCGGCCATGTCGGCTGGCAGGGCGGCCGGCTGGCCGTGACCGGCATCGAGGCCGAGGATGACCAGCCCTGGCTGCTGCTGTCCGATCCCGCGGCCGAGCTGTCCGGTACGGTGCAGGCCGAGGTCGATGCCGGGTTCCGGCAGATGATGCGCGAGATGCACACCGGCACCCATATCCTGAACGCCCTGGTGTTCCAGGCCTTCGACGGGGCGCTGGTGACCAGTGCCCAGATGAACGATGACGGCACCGCACGCATGGACTTCGACGTGCCCGAGGCCGACAACGACCGCCTGCGCGCGCTGGAGGGGCCGCTCAACGACATCGTCCGCCAGGACCTGCCCGTGCGCATCGAGGCCGTGCCGTTCGAGGCCGCGCGCGCCCAGCCCGGGCTGATCCGCTCGAAGTCGGTGGCGCCGCCGCCGACCGCGGACGGCCGGGTCCGCATCGTCGAGATCGTCGGGCTCGACCGCCAGGCCTGCGGCGGCACGCATCTGGCCTCGACCGGCCGCTCGCGGCCGCTGCGCATCCTCAAGATCGAAAACAAGGGGCGGCACAATCGCCGGATCCGGATCGGGCTGGCGGATATGGTCTGAGCCCGTGGCCGCCCGGCTGCTGGCGCGGATCTGGCAGCGGCCTTACGCGCTGCTGCCGCTGCCGCCCCTGTTCTGGGCCGGCAACCTGCTGATCGGCCGCGCCTGGGCGGCCGAATTGCCGCCCTTCGGCCTGACCTTCTGGCGCTGGGTGGTGGCGGCGCTGGTCATCCTGCCGCTGGCTTGGCGCGAGCTGGCGGCCAAGCGGCGCGAAGTACTGGCGCACGGACCGGTCATCCTGGCCTGCAGCGCCTTCGGCTTCGCGGGTTATCCGGTGCTGAACTATCTGGGCCTGCGCACGACGCCGGCGGCGACCGCGGCCATGCTGAACTCGTCGCTGCCGCTCATGGTGCCGGTGTTCGCCTGGGCGCTGCTGCGCGAGGTGCCGGCCCCGCGCACGATCGCCGGGATCCTGCTGTCCCTGGTCGGGGTCGCCTGGATCGTCGGGCGCGGCGATTGGACGGCGCTCGCCGCCCTCTCGATCGACGGCGGCGAAATCCTGGTGCTGTTGGCCGTCGCCGGCTACGCGCTCTATTCGGTGCTGCTGCGCTACCGGCCGCGCGCCCTGTCCGACCGGGCGTTCCTGGCGGCCATGGCGCTGGCCACGGCGATCCTGACCGCGCCTTGCTGGGCCTGGGAAGCGGCGACGGACCGCGCCATGCCCACCGACCTGCGCGCGATCGGGGCCGTGCTGTTCATCGGGATCTTCGCCTCCCTGGCCGGGAACGCAATCTGGAACCGGTGCGTCGCCACGCTCGGCTCGACCCTGACCGGAGCGTCGTTTCATCTGGTCGCCGTCTATTCGTCGGTCCTGGCCTGGCTGGTCCTGGGCGAGCCGATCCGGCTCTACCATTGGGCCGGCATCGTGCTGATCCTGGCCGGGTTTGCGCTGGCCGCCGGTGGTCAGCCGCGGGCCGCGCGGGCAAACTGGCGCGGCGTGACGCCGTAGCAGCGCTTGAACTGGCGGGTCAGCGCGCTCTGGTCGTAGAAGCCCGACGCCAGCGCGGCCTCGGCGATCGGGGCGCCGGCGGCCAGGTGCCGGCAGGCGGCCTGCAGGCGCAGCTGGGTCAGGTAGGCGTGCGGCGTGAGCCCGGTGGTGCGCTTGAACAGGCCGATCAGCTGGAAGGGCGTCAATCCCATCGCGCAGCCCAGATCGTCGAGCGATGGCGGCCCGCTCAGCGACCCCTGCAGGATGTCGATGGCCGCCTTGAGCCGCCGGCGGTCCCGCGGCCCGGGCTCGATGCGGCCGCCGCCGCTGCCGTGGCGCCGGAACAGCGTGCCGAAGGCGGCCAGCGTCCGCTCGCGCGCCTGGAAGCTGTCCGTGCCGTCCTGCAGGCACCGGTGCAGCGCCAGGAAACCGGCGATCAGGTCGGGATCCTCGAAGCGGTTGCGGAGGAAATAGGGCAGGGCGTCGACACCAAGGCCGCGCGACACGGCGTCGAGCGCCGGCCGCTCCAGGTACAGCGCGCGGTAGCGCCAGTGCCGGCTGCCGCCCATGTCGCCGGAATGCGGCTCGGCCGGGTTGAAGACATACAGCGTCGACGCCGTCGCCTGGTCGACGACGCCGCGGCTGCGGATCTCCGACCCGCCGAGCTCGGTCGCCGCCACGACGACGGCGTCGTGGCTATGCGGCGCATAGCTCTGGGTGTGGAAATCGGCATGCATCAGCGTCAGGCCGTCGAAATGACGGTCGCGCCAGTAACGGGCGGTGTTCAGCGGGTCGGTGCGGGCCATGCCGACGCCTTTTTTACCGCTCCGCCTTCAGTTTGTCCGCCATCGCTGCGGCCCGTTCGAGCGGTTAGCGCCCGGCCAGCTTGGCGACGGTGGCATGCAGGCCGTCGTCGCGGATCCGGGGCCGCAGCGCGTCCAGGAGGATCGCGAGCCGGCGCGCCTCGCCGTCGAGGAAAGCCGTGCGCGCGGTCGGCTCTGCCACCGCCATGGCGTCGGCCAGTGCCGGTCCGGTGCAGCGCGAGGGCGTGCCGCCCAGGCCGCGCACCAGGGCTGCCAAGTGCCGCATCGCCGCGACGGCGCGGGCGCTGCGGCCGGCGCGGAGGTCGGCCGGCACGGAGCGCAGCCCGCGGGCGATGGCGCGCTCGGCCTCCAGCACTTGGTTGAGGGCGGCGATCAGCTCGGCTCGGGGCGCAAAGCCCATGTAGGCGTCGTCGGCCTCGCCGGCCCAGCAGACGGGCGAACTGGGCGGCGGATCGCGGGTCACGGCGGCGTGTCCTCCAGGACCTCGGCCAGGGCGACCGCATTGTAGTGCCGCGGCACGGCCCAAAGTAAAGGCGTGCGCACAGGTATCCAGGAGTTGTGCCAGGCGCTAGACTGCGGCACACGCAGATTTGGCCATCGCCGAGGGACGGCGCCGATGAGAGTCCTCGCCGACCTGAAGGTCCGCCGCAAATTGATGATTGCGCTCAGTCCGCTGGCCGTGATCGTGGTCGCGGCGCTCGTCTATTCGACATTGCATTGGCAGCGGACAGACGATCGATATAGCAACCTTATACAGAACGACGTGCACTCGCTGTGGATGCTGACCGAGGCCGGCGGCGAGGCCGCGCGCTTCGGACAGTCGCTATACAAGCAGGTCGCCGAAAGCGACGCCGGCAAGCGGGGCCTGATCAATGACGAGCTGGACCGGCAGGCCGGCGAGTTCCGCAACCTGATCGCCCTGGTCGTGCGCAAGAGCCCGGAGCTGTCGAAGTCCCTGGCGTCCACCTTGGACATCTTCGACCAAGCGGTTGCCGATTCCCGGTTCGCTCGGGCCGCGGTGCTGGATGGCAGTCCCGATCGCGCCGCGGCCCTGATGCGCGACAGCGTCGATCCGCGTCTGCTGGAGGTGCGTCAGGCGCTGGTCGACATCGCCGACAGCCTCGACCGGTCGATCGACGGCCGGTCGGACCGCCTGACGGCCCTGACCCGGCAGGATATCGCGGTCACCTGGATCGTCGTCGGTCTCGGCCTGGCGGCGTCGTTTGCGCTGGCGCTGTTCATCATCCAGACCGAGGTGGTGCGTGTACTGCTACGCCTGCGCGATAGCATCCGCGATGTCGCCGCCGGCCGGCTCGATCGAGCCATCCCCTATGCCGCGCGGCGCGACGAGGCCGGCGAGATCAGCCGGGCGCTGCGGACCCTGCAGCGGGGCGCCATCGAGCGCGAGACCCAGGCCTGGGTCACGGCGGAGGTCGCGGCGATCGGCGCGAACCTGCAGTCGGCCGGCGACTTCCCCGAGTTCGCGGCCCGGCTCCTGTCGCCGCTGGCGCGGTCGTTGGCGCTGCACTATGGCGCGCTCTACATCGCCGACGCTGCGGGCGAGCGGTTCACGTCGGTCGGCGGCTTCGCGACGGGCCCGGCCGACGAGCCGCGGAGCTTCGGGCGCGGCGAAGGGCTGGTCGGTCAAGCCGCGGTCGAGCGGCGGATGCTGGCGGCGGCGCCGGCAGCATCCGACGGTCCCTGGGTCCGTGCCGGCGCCGGATCGTTCGTGCCCCACCGGCTGCTGCTGGTGCCGGTGGCGAGCCACGACCGGGTGACCGCTGTCATCGAGCTGGCGCCGGCCGAGCCCCTGGCGGACCGCCAGCAGGCGCTGCTCGACGCGTTGCTGCCGGTGGTGGCGCTGAACATCGACGTGCTGTCGGGGGCGTTGGAGACGCGCAAGCTCCTGGAGCAGACGCAGCTGCAGGCGGCGTCGTTGGCGACCTCGGAGCGGCAGCTGATGGCCCGGCAGTCCGAGCTGGAGGCGCTGAACGAGGCCATGGCGGCGCAAGGCCGCGTGCTCGAGGCCCAGGCTGCGGAGCTGCAGACGGAGCGCGAGCATCTGCAGGCGGTCCTCGACACCGCGCCTGTGGCGGTCGGGATTACCCGCGACAGCGTGCTGCGCTACGCCAACCAGACCCATAGCGCGCTGATCGCCCTCAAGGTCGGCGACACGGCCCGCGACATGTATGTCGATCCCGAGGATCGCGCCCGGGTGCTGGCGGCGATCGCGCGCGACGGCCGGGCGCTCGGGATCGAGCTCGAGGCCTATGCGCCCGACGGCGACACCCGCAGCCTGCTGGCCAACTACGTCGCGCTGGAGCGAAACGGCGCCACCGAGATCCTGGCCTGGATGGTCGACATCTCCGAGCGTAAGCAGGCCGAGGCCGAGCTGCGCCGCGCCAAGGAGGCGGTCGAGGAGGCGCTGGCCCAGCAGCGCGCGATCCTGGACACGTCGCTGCACGGCATCGCGCTGGTCGGCAACCGCCGCTTCCGCACCTGCAACCCGGCCCTGGACCGCATGTTCGGCTATGAGTCGGGCGAGCTGATCGGGCGGCCGATCGCCACGGTCTGGACCTCGGAGGCCGAGTTCCAGGATGCGGTGGCCCGCATCTATCCCCGGATCCTGCAAGGCGCCACCGTCGACGAGGAGATCGAGCTGGTGCGCAAGGACGGCACGCGGTTCTGGAGCCGGATGTCGATCAGCGCGCTCGACACGACCGATTCGGCCAAGGGCGCGGTCGCCGTGTTCGAGGACATCACCGAGCGCCGGCGCGCCGCCCAGGCGCTGGTCCGGGCCAAGGAGCTGGCCGAGGACGCCGCGCGCATGAAGTCGGACTTCCTGGCCAACATGAGCCTCGAGATCCGCACGCCGATGAACG
>CAZEFK010000076.1:0-30652 GCA_964511405.1 uncultured Comamonadaceae bacterium
CAAGCCGCAGGTCGACGAGGTGGTCTTCCCGGACGGCAAGCGCCTGATCGTGCTGTCCAAGGGTCGTCTGGTCAATCTCGGCAACGCGACCGGCCACCCGAGCTTCGTCATGAGCGCCAGCTTCACCAACCAGGTGCTGGCCCAGATCGAGCTGTGGACCAATTCCGCCCAGTACGAGAAGAAGGTCTATGTGCTGCCCAAGCACCTGGACGAGAAGGTGGCGGCGCTGCATCTGGAGAAGGTCGGGGCCAAGCTGACCCAGATGAGCGAAGCCCAGGCCGCCTATCTGGGCGTGACCAAGCAGGGGCCGTTCAAGCCCGAGCATTACCGCTACTGAGCGGCATGGCCGTTCCGCCCCGGCCAACATCGGTCGGGGCGGGTACGGGCCACGCCATTGACTTGGGTCAGTCGGGTGCGGGCCGGATCGCTCCAGGACCGACCGGTGGACGGCATCCAAGAATTGCCGGGCGGCGACCTTGCCGCCGCCGGACCCGGCCCCTACCATGATCAGTGAGGGACACGGCGGGGATCCGGGGCGGGTGAGGGTGGACAGCATCGCGGAGATCCTGCTGGGGGCCTTGGCGGTCGCGTCCGGCGGGCTGGGCCTGTGGATCTGGCAGCTGCGCCGGGACTTGGCCGCCGTCCGGCGCCGGGCGGCAGCGGCGGCCGAGGATCTGCGCGCCTTCCGGTCGATCCTCGACAGCTTGGCCCAGCCGGTCTGGTGGCAGCGCGCCGACCAGTCGCTGGCCTATGGCAATCCCGCCTATGTCCGCATCCTGGGCGGCGACCCCGAGGGCGGCACCGGCATGGCGGCGGCGATCGGGCGCGACCTGGCGCAACGCACGCTGTCGACCGGCACCGAGCAGACCGAAAGCCTGCATTTGGCGGTCGATGGCGAGCGCCGTCTGTACGGGCTGACCACCCGATTGTTGGCCGACGGCGTGGTCGGCACCGCGCTCGACCAGACCCAGCTCGAGGCCCTGCAGGCCGACCTCGCCCGCCACGTTGCCGGCAACACCGAGGTCCTGGAGAGCCTGTCGACGGCCATCGCGATCTACGGCCCGGACCGGCGCCTGAGCTTCGCCAATCGCGCGTTCGGCGAACTCTGGGCCCTCGACTCGCGCTGGCTGCAGACCGAACCGACGATCGGCCAGGTGCTGGACGCGCTGCGCGAGCGCCGCCGACTGCCCGAATATGCCGACTTCCCCGAATTCAAGCGGGCCCAGGTCAACCTGTTCCAGAGCCTGATCGACACCCGCGAGGAGTTGCTGCACCTGCCCGACGAGACGACCCTGCGCATGGTCGTCACCGCCCATCCCTTCGGCGGGCTGATGTTCACCTATGAGGACGTCACCGACAAGCTGGCGCTCGAACGCTCCTACAACACGCTGATCGAAGTGCAGGGCGAGACCCTGAAGCACCTGCACGAGGGCGTGGCGGTGTTCGGCACCGACGGGCGCCTCAAGCTGTTCAATCCGGCCTTCGTGCGCATCTGGGGCATGCGCCTGGACTGGCTGAAGACCGGCGAGGTGACGCTGCACGAGACGCTGGACTACTGGCGCAGCTATCTGGGCGACGTCGCCGATTGGCCGGCGTTGCGCGAGCGCATGATCGTCGAGATGACCGGCCGGCAGACCCGACACAACCTGCTGAGCCGCGAAGACGGCATGGCCATCGAGTACAGCTCGGTGCCGCTGCCCGACGGCGCCCTGCTGCTGACCTTCCTGGACGTCAGCGACCGCCAGCGCATCGAGCGGGTGCTGCGCGAGCGCAACGAGGCGCTGGAGAACGCCGACCGCCTGAAGACCGAGTTCATCGCCAACGTGTCCTACGAGCTGCGCACGCCGCTCAACACCATCATGGGGTTCGCCGAGATCCTGGCCGACCGTTATTTCGGCGAGCTCAGCGAACGGCAGCTGGAATACGCCCGCGGCATCCTGGAATCGTCGCAGCGCCTGATGTCGCTGATCAACGACATCCTGGACCTGGCGACGATCGAAGCGGGCTACATGTCGCTCGACCGCAGCGAGGTCGACATCCATGCCCTGCTGGCCAATGTCCTGGGCCTGACGCGGGAGCGGGCGCGGGCCCAGCAGCTGAGCCTGGTCCTCGACTGTCCGCCGGCGATCGGCGTGGTCCAGGCCGACCAGCGCCGGATCAAGCAGGCGGTGTTCAACCTGATCAGCAATGCGTGCAAGTTCACGCCGCCGGGCGGCAGCGTCGTGGTGTCGGCCCGGCGCGAGGCGACCGAAGTGGTGCTGTCGGTCGCCGACACCGGCCTCGGCATCGCCCCGGCCGACCAGGCCCGGGTGTTCGAGCGCTTCGAACGCGGGACCCGCATGGGCCGCTTCAGCGGCGCCGGCCTGGGCCTCAGCCTGGTCAAAAGCTTCATCGAACTGCATGGCGGCCGGGTCGACATGGTCTCGGCCCCGGGCAAGGGCACCACGGTCAGCTGCCACCTGCCGACCGCGATCGAGGCCCGGGCCGCGGGGGTGGCGTAGAAGGTTGAGCCACGGCCCGGAGAGGCTTCTCACCGCACTTCGTTGACATAGCAGCAGTCGGCCGTGCTGGCGCAGTGTCGGCACAGGATGACCGGCAGGCCGGACTGGTCGTAGGCGGTCTCCTCGATCGCCAGGATCGGTGCCGGTGGTGCCAGCGCCAGCAGCGCCAGGTCCTCCTGGGTCGCCAGCTCGGCGGTCAGGCTTTCGCGCACCGCCGAGACACGGATGCCATAGCGCTCCAGCAGGTGGCGATAGAGCAGGGCCGGCACGGCTTCGGGCTGTTCGGGGAACCCCGGCAGGCGGGCGTCGGGCAGCACGAACCGGTCGTGCATGACCGGCTTGCCGGCGATTCGGCGCAGCCGGCGCAGCCGGATCACCGGGGCTGAGGCCGCGATCCCGAACAGCGCCGCCTCGTGCGGCTGCGCCGGCATGCGAGTGATCGACAGCACCTCGGTGTCCGAGCGGAGCAGCGCCCCGTCGCGGCCATGCAGGCGGAAATACTGGAAAAAGAAGCGCAGGCTGTGCTGCGGCGCGCGGCCGGTGACCACCGTGCCGGTTTTGCGCCGGCGCGTCAGCATCCCTTCCGCGACCAGGTCGGCCAGTGCCCGCCGCACTGTGCCGACCGCCACGCCGTACTGGGTCGCCAGCGCCACTTCGCCGGGCAGCACCGTGCCGGGCGGCCAGCTGCCCATCAGGATGCCCTCGGACACCAGGCGTTTGACGTGCTCGTACAGCGGCACCGGCAGGGGAGGCTTGACAGCGGCCATGAGGAGTCCGTTCAATTCTATATAGAATAGAGAAAACAAGCGGCATTGCCTAGATGGCCGACGCCCTGGATCGCGCCTTCGCCCATATCGCCGAGACCGTCGAGCAGGCGGTCGCGACCCTGGCGCGCCTGGTCGCCGTCGACACCAGCTTCCCGCCGGGGGCCGGCTATGGCGCGTTCGCCGATCTCATGGCCGAGCTGGCGGCGCCGTTGGGGCTCGCGACCGAGCGGGTGGTCGTGCCCGAGGCGCTGTGGCGGGTGCCGGGCGGCCCGGCGCGTGGCGAGCGGGTCAATCTGATCGCTGCCCGGCGCACCGGCCGGCCGCAGCTCGGCCTCTATTTCCATGCCGACACCGTGCCCGCCGTCCAGGGCTGGCGGCGCGACCCGTTCCGGCTCGACCGTGCGGGCGACCGGCTGTACGGCCTGGGCACCGCCGACATGAAGGGCGCCATCGCCGCCGTCCTGGCGGCGCTTGGCGCGGCCCGGGCCTGCGGCGTCGACCTCGCTTACGATCCCGTCCTGCTGCTGTGCACCGACGAGGAAGGCGGCCTCCATCCCGGCGCTCGCTACCTGGCCGAGCAGGGCCGGATGCCGGCACATGTGCTCAACTTCAACGGCAGCGCCGCGCCGCGGATCTGGGCCGGCTGCTTCGGGCTGTTCAATCTGCTGGTGCGGATCACGGGGCGTGCCGCCCATGCCGGACATGCCGCCGGCGGGGTCAATGCGATCGAGGCGGCGGTGCCGGTCATGGCGGCGCTGACCGCCCTCAAGCCGGCCATCGCCCGGCGTGTCTCGGCGCTGCCGCCGCCCCCCGGCGGCCAACCGCTGGCCGCCAGCCTGACGATCGCCGCGGCCCATGGCGGGACCGCCGGCGGCCAGGTGCCGGCGGTCTTCGAGATCCTCGTCAACCGCCGCTATCCCCCGGAAGAACCGTTCGCCGCCGCGCGCGCCGAGATCGAGGCCGCGATCCAGGCCGCCTTGCCGCCCGCCGCCGGCGTCGCCATCGACCTGGTCGGCCATCTGATGCCGACCGCCGATCCCGGCGGCCCGCACTGGCCGCGCTGGCAGGCTGCGCTGTGTCGCGGCTTCGGCTATGCGCCCGGGGACTTCGCCGCCTGGGGTGCCGCGAGCTGTTCGGACTTCGGCTGGGTCCAGCAGGCGACCGGCCGCACCGAGGTCCTGCTGGGCGGCCTGGTGCGCCCGACCAGCAACGTCCACAGCCCCGACGAGCACACCACGACCGGCGACCTGGTGGCGCTGGCGCAGAGCGTGCTCGCCTATCTGGCCGCCGCGTTCGCCCCCGACCTCATTCCGTCCGCCGACCAAGGAGCCCCGTCATGACCGACCTGACCCGCCGCCTCTTCCTGGCCGGTACTGCCGGCCTGGCCGTCCTGCCCCGCGTGGCGTTGGCCCAGGCCGCCAAGCGCGGCGGCATCCTGCGCATCTCGGTCGACCAGGCCGCCAGCGTCATCCATCCGCTTCGCACCCGGGTCAATCCCGAGTACCTGGTCACCGAGCTGCTCTACAGCAACCTGACGCGGCTCAAGCCGGACATGACGGCCGAGCCCGACCTGGCCGAGTCCTGGTCGGCCAACGACGCGCTGACCGAATGGACATTTCGCTTGCGCGACGGCGTGGTGTTCCATGACGGCTCGCCTTGCACGGCAGCGGACGTTGCGGCCACCTTCAAGGCGATCCTCGACCCCAAGACAGCCTCGCCCGGCCGCACCAATGTCGGTCCGATCGCCGACGTCGAGGCGCGCGATGCCCGAACGGCCGTGTTCCACCTGTCCGCGCCCTATGCCGACCTGCCGGTGGCCGTGGCCTACACCGCGGCGCGCATCATCCCGGCCCGCTTCGCCGGCCCCGACCTCGACCGGCTGGCGCGCGAGGCGGTCGGCACCGGTCCGTTCAAGCTGGTCAGCTACGAGCCCGACCGGCGCATCGTGGTGGCGCGCAACGAGCGCTACTACGATCCCCAGCGGCCCTATCTCGACGGTGTCGAAGTCGTGGTCTATCCGGACCCGACCGCCGAGGCGTCGGCGCTGATCGCCGGCGACACCGACCTGATGATGAACGCCGCGCAGGGCGAGTTCCCGCGGCTGTCCTCGGCCGACGGCGTGGTCGCGCTACGGGTGCCGTCAGGCCAGTTCCTGAACGTCAACATGGGGTGCGACCAGCCGCCGTTCCGCGACGTCCGGGTGCGCCGCGCCCTGGCGCTCACGGTCGACCGTGCGGCCATGGTCGGCTTCTGCGCCCAGGGCTACGGCACCGCCGGCAACGACGTGCCGATGAACGCCGCCTACCATTTCTACAAGGAGCTGCCGCTGCGCCAGCCGGATCTCGCCCAGGCCAAAGCGCTGCTGGCCGAGGCGGGGTACACCAACGGCGTCGACCTCAAGCTGGTCGCCTCGGACACGCCGGGCACCCGCACCCAGCTGGCGGTGGCCCTGCGCGAAATGGCGCGGCCGGCGGGGTTCCGCATCGATGTCCAGACCATGCCCCACGCCACCTATCTGGACCAGGTGTGGAAGAAGGGGCCGTTCTATGTCGGCTTCTACAACATGCAGCCGACCGCCGACGCCATCTTCTCGCTGCTCTACACTTCGGACTCGGCGTGGAACGAGACCCGCTGGAACAACGCCGATTTCGACAAGGTGGTGCGCGAGGCCCGGGTCACGGCCGACGAAGCCAAGCGCCGGGCGCTCTACGACCAGGCCCAGCAGCTCATGCATGACGGGGTGCCGTCGGTGATCCCGGCCTTTTTCGACCTGCTGGCGGCGCGGCGCGCCTATGTCCAGGGCTATGTCCTGCATCCCCGTGCCGCGGTGTTCCGGCTGGACATGGCCTGGCTGGGCGACGGCGCGCCGAAGCGGGGATAAGCCCGGTGTCCCTGGCGTGGCTGCTGCGCCGGCTGGTGCTGGTCGGCTATACGGCCCTGGTGGTGTCGCTGCTGGTGTTCGCGATCACCCAGGCGTTGCCGGCCGACGCCGCCGTCACGCTCCTGGGCGAGAACGCCAGCGCCGAGGCGCTGGCGGCGGTGCGCGCCCGCCTGGGGCTCGACCTGCCGCTGTGGCAGCAATATTGGCATTGGGTCGCGGCCGCGGCCGGCGGCGATTTCGGCCTGTCGATGCGCACCGGCCAGCCGGTGGCGCCGATGATGCTGACGGCGTTGTCGCGGTCGCTGCTGCTGGCCGGCCTGTCGATCAGCCTGATGCTGGCGGTGGCGGTGCCGCTGGGGCTGTGGGCGGCGCTGCGCCAGGGGCGGGCCGCCGACCTGGCGGCTGGCCTCATTGCCTATCTGGGCGTGTCGCTGCCCGAGTTCGTCACTGCGACGCTGCTGCTGATCCTGTTTGCCGACCGGCTGGGCTGGCTGCCCGCGACCGGCTATGTGGCACCTGGGGAGAGCCCGTCCGGCAGCCTGGCGCACCTGGCGCTGCCGGTGCTGACGGTGTCGGTGATGATGATCGCCCATGTGTCGCGGATGGTGCGGTCCGAAACCGTCGACGTGCTGCACAGCGACTATGTCCGCGCCGCCCGGCTGCGCGGCCTGCCGCCGCGGAGCGTGCTGCTGCGCCACACCCTGCGCAATGCGCTGCTGCCGGTGATCACCGTGGTCGCCCTCGATGTCGGCTATCTGCTGGGCGGCGTGATCGTGGTCGAGGAGATCTTCGCCCTGCCCGGGATCGGCCGGCAGTTGATCGTGGCGATCACGTCCCGCGACCTGCCGGCGATCCAGTCCGGCGCCGTGCTGATGGCGCTGACCTATGCGGCGGCCAGCACCCTCGCCGATATCGCCTACGCGCTCCTCGACAAGCGCATCCGCTATGACTGACCTGCTCCGCCGCTTGCTGCGCACACCCCAGGGCGCGATCGGCACGGCCCTGCTCCTGACGGTGCTGCTGCTGTGCCTGGTCGGGCCGTGGCTGGCGCCGAAGAATCCCGAGGCGATCGATGTCCTGGGCCGCTTCCGCGCGCCGGGCGCCCAGAATTGGCTGGGCGCCGACCAGCTCGGCCGCGATGTAGCGAGCCGCTTGATGGTCGGCGCCCGCTCGACGGTGCCGCTGGCCCTGCTGGCGACCCTGCTCGGCACCCTCGCGGGCTCGATGATCGGCACCTTGTCTGCCTATCTCGGCGGCCGTTGGGACGAGGGCATCATGCGTACCATCGACGCCGTGATGGCAGTGCCGGGGCTGCTGATGGCGCTGCTGCTGGTCAGCTCGCTGGGCAAGGGCAGCCTCAACGCCACCCTGGCCATCGCCATCGCCTTCACGCCCGGCATGGCGCGGATCACGCGCTCGGTGGCGCTGTCGGTGCGCGCCCAGGACTATGTCCAGGCGGCGGTCGCCCGCGGCGAGCGCGGCTGGTTCATCGTGCTGCGCGAGATGCTGCCCAACGTGGTCGGGCCGATCGTGGTCGAGACCACGATCCGCGTCGCCTTCGCGGTCATGCTGTTCGCGACGCTCAGCTTCCTGGGCCTCGGCGCCCAGCCGCCGGCGTCGGAATGGGGCCTGATGGTCGCCGAGGCCCGCCGCTACATCCATCAGGCGGCGTGGATCATTTTGGCGCCCTCGGTCGCCATCGCACTGACCGCGATCGGCTTCAACCTGCTGGGCGACGGCTTGCGCGACGCCCTCAATCCGCGGGACGAGCGATGACCCCGGCGCTGGCGGTCGAGGGCTACACGCTCGACTACCGGGTGCAGGGCGGCATGCAGCGGGCGCTCGACGGCGTATCGCTGACCGTGGCGCCGGGCGAAGTGCTGGGATTGGTCGGCGAGTCCGGGTCCGGGAAATCGTCGCTGGCCTGGGCCGTCCAGCGTTACCTGCCGGGCAACGCGGTCGAGGCTGGCGGGACCATCCGCCTGGGCGGCCTGGACCTGCGCCGGGCGGCCCCCGAAGCTGTCGCCGCCCTGCGCGGCCGCCGGGTCGGGATGGTGTTCCAGGACCCGTCGGCGGCCCTGACCCCGACGCTCCGACTCGGCGATCAGGTCGTCGAGGTGCTGATGCGCCATCGCGGCCTCGGCCGCGCCGAGGCGTGGGACGCCGCCGCCGAGGCCCTGGCCGAGGTCGAGCTGCGCGACCCGGCCGCCTTGATGCGCCGCTATCCCCACGAGGCGAGCGGTGGCGAGAAGCAGCGGGTGGTGATCGCGATCGCCTTCGCCACCCGGCCCGAGCTGATCCTGTTCGACGAGCCGACCACGGCGCTCGATGTCATCACCGGCGCCCGCATCCTGGAGCTGTTCCAACGCCTGCGCGTCCGCACCGGCGTTGCCGCCTTGTACATCTCGCACGACCTGGGGCTGGTCGCCCGGGTTGCCGATCGCATTGCCGTGCTGCAGCGGGGGTGCATCGTCGAGGTTGGCCCGCCCGATGCCGTGTTCCGCCGTCCGGCCCATCCCTATACCCAGGCGCTGGTGGCCGCCGTGCCGCGGCCCGACCGCCGCCTGGTCGCCGACGCGCCCGAATCAGGCGCGGTGCTGGCGGCCGACGCGATCAGCGTGCGCTACCGGCGCCGGCGCTGGTTCCGGCCGGTGCCGCCGGCGACCCAGGCCGTCAGCCTGGCGGTGCGGCCGGGCGAGATCCTGGGCGTGGTCGGCGAGTCGGGCTCAGGCAAGTCGTCGCTGGCCCGGGCATTGACCGGCCTGGCCGACTTCGACGGCGCGATCGACGTGGCAGGCCGGCGGATTGCTGCGCCGCGGGCCATGGACCGGCGGTACCGGCGCGCCGTCCAGATCGTGTTCCAGCATCCCGACGCCTCGCTCAATCCGCGCATGCGCGTGGGCCAGATCCTGGCCCGGCCGCTCAAGCTCTATGGCAGCGATGTGCGGGACATCCCACGTCTGCTGGAGCAGGTGCGGCTGCCCGCATCCCACGCGGCCAAGTACCCGCACCAGCTGTCGGGCGGCGAGAAGCAGCGGGTGGCCATCGCCCGCGCCTTCGCCGCGCGGCCCAGCCTGGTCATCTGCGACGAGATCACCGCCGCCCTCGACGTCTCGGTCCAGGCCCAGGTGATCGAGCTGCTGTTGGCGCTGCGCCGCGCCCATGGCACGGCCTACCTGTTCATCACCCACGACCTGAACCTGATCCGCCAGATCGCCCATCGCATTGCGGTCATGCGGCACGGCGCCCTGGTCGACTTGCGCGACGCGCCCGACCTCGACGCGCCCGACGCCCATCCCTACACCCGCGCCCTCCTGGCCGCTTCGCCGGTCCCGGTCGGCTGACTTCGGAGCTTGTCCATGACCCCCGAGCAGCTGCTCGCCCACATCGACGCCAACGACTGCCTGGCCACCCTGGCCGCCATGGTGCGCCACAAGAGCTACAGCCAGACCGCGGGCGAGCGGGAGCTGGCCGCCGAGATGGCGCGCCAGATGGCCGAGTTGGGCCTGGAGGCGGAGCTGACGCCGGTGCCGGGCGGCCGGGTCAACGCCGTCGGGCGGCTGCGCGGCGCCGGCGGCGGCAAGAGCCTGCTGTTCAACGGCCATCTCGACACCAACCCGGTGACCGAGGGCTGGACCGTCGACCCCTGGGGGGGCCTGGTCGACGACCGGTTCATCTACGGCATCGGCGTCTCCAACATGAAGGCCGGCGACGCCGCCTATCTCTGCGCGGTCAAGGCGCTCCGGCGCGCCGGCCTCCGGCTCAAGGGCGACGTCATCCTGACCTATGTGGTCGGCGAGCTGCAGGGCGGGATCGGCACCCGCAGCCTGATGGAGCAGGGGCTGCGTGCCGACTACTTCATCAACAGCGAGCCGACCGACCTGGCGGCCCTGACCATGCATGCCGCCGCCTTCACCTTCGTCATCGAGCTGGTCGGTGACACCCGTCACCTGTCCAAGCGCGAGCAGGCGGTCGACGCCATCGCCGCCGCCTGCGACCTGGTCCCGCGGCTCAATGCCATGACCTTTTCCGGCGCGCCGTCGCCCGAGCATGCCGGCATCAACCGCGTCCATGTCGGCGTGATCCATGGCGCGCTCGGCCGCGACCTGCACGAATGGCGGCCGCCCCAGGTCGCCGATTTCGTGCGCATCAAGGGCTCCGGCCGTTACGCGCCGGGCCAGACCGAGGCTGGCGCGCTCGCCGACATGCGGGGCGAGCTCGACCGGCTGGAGGCCCGGTTCCCCGGCCTGAAAGCGACCCTCGCCACCGAAACCGGCGGCCACCAGCTGATGCCGCCCTTCGCCGTGCGCCGCGACAGCCCGATCGTGACGGCGCTCAACCGTGCCTACCGGACGGTGCGCGGATCCGAACAGCCCACAGGCGCGATCACGCCGCCCGGCTTTTACGGCACCGACGCCGGGCATCTCTCGGCGCTGGGCGGCATGGAGGGCGTCGTGTGCGGCCCGGGCGGCCGGTACAACACCATGCCCGACGAGCGCGTCGACATCCCCGACTACCTGGACATGGTGCGGGTCTATTTGCTGGCCATGGCCGAGATCTGCGAGCTGGCATGACGGACGCGTTCGCGGCGCGCCTGGCGCGGCTGCGGGCCGTCCTGCGCGATGCCGACTGCCCGGTCATGCTCGCCGACCATGCCGAGCTGTTGGCCTGGGCGACCGGCTACACGGTGTCGGAGACCCGCTACCGCGCCGCCATCCTGCCGGCCGAGGGCGATCCCTGCTTCGTGCTGCGGGCGCTGGACGAGGGGCCGTGCCGCGATGGCATCTGGTTCGACGACGTCGCGGCCTATGACGACGAAGCCGATCCCCATGCCGCCGTCGCCGCGGCGCTGACCGCCCGCGGGTTCGGGGCGGCCCGGATCGGCGTCGACGCCAACTCCTATGGCTTCACCGCCGCGACCGCGACCCGCCTGCAGGCGCTGCTGCCCGAAGCCCGCTTCGTCGATCTGGGACCGGTCAGCGACAGCCTGCGCTGGGTCAAATTCGCCGACGAGCTCGCGCTGATCCGGCGTGCCGCCGCGGTGGCCGATGGCGCCATGCGGGCCTTGGCCCTGGGTGTCAGGCCGGGCCAGCGGGTCCGCGACGCCGTGGCGGTGGCCGCGGCGGCGGTACTGGCGCTGGGCGCCGACGACGGCGACCCCGGGCCGATCCTGCGCGCCGCCGGCGACGTGGACTTCCTGCACGGCCGCGGCCTGGATGCGGTGCTGGCGCTCGGCGACGTGCTGCATGCCGAGCTGACGCCCAAGGTCGGCCGCTACGGCGCCCGGCTGATGCGGCCGATCCTGGTCGGCGCCAACCCGGCGAAGGCGGCCGCGGCGCGGCGGCTGTTCGCGCTGCAGGACGCGCAGATCGCCGCGATGCAGCCGGGCGCCGAGGCCGCCGCGGTCGACGCTGTGCTGCGCCGGGCGGTGCTGGCCGTGGGGCTGCGGCCGGACTACCGCAACGTCACCGGCTATACGCTCGGGATCTATGCCCGGACGCCGCGCCCGAGCGATTTCTCGCTGTGCTTCCATCCCGGCGCCCGGTTCCGGCTGGAGCCGGGGATGGTGTTCCACATGTACGCCTCGGCCCAGGGTGTGGCGGTCAGCGAGACCGTGCTGGTGGCCGAGGACGGTCCGCAGCGGCTGACCCGGCTGGAGCGGGCGCCGCTGACGGCGGGTGCCGGCTAACGCCCGCCCAGGCTCTCCGCTAGCGGCCCCAGCGCGGCGTAGGCGCCGTCGGCGTAGAGCAGGGGTGGCACGGCGGTCACCACGACGGCGTGGACCAGGCCCACGAACACGGTGTGGGTGGAGCCGTTCCAGGCCTCGGCGACCGAGCAGTCGAAGGCGACGACGGCGCTGTCCAGGATCGGCGCGCCGGTGTGCAGGGGTCGCCACACGCCGGCGGCGAAGCGTTCGGCCTGCGATGGCACGGCGGCGAAGCGATGGGCCAGGTCGCGCTGGTGGGCGCCCAGGACGTTGACCGTGAAGCGGCCGCTCTCGCGGATCGGCGCTTCGGCGCGCGCCGTGCGGTTGACGCAGGCCAGGAGCTGCGGCGGGTCGGCGCTCAACGAGCAGACGGCCGTGGCGGTAAGGCCGAAGCGCTCGCCGCCCTGCTCGGTGGCGAGGATGCACACCGCTGCCGACAGCCGTCGCATGCCCTCCAGAAATGCCGACCGGTCGACCGCGTCGCGCGACCAGGCTCCGCCGCCCTCGTCCATCCCTTGCCCCGTGCCAGACCCGGTCCGAGGCTATGCCGCGGTCGATGACACCGGCAAGGGGCTGACATCGACAATGATCGGCACGTGGTCGCTGAGCCCCGACCCGCACCACGCCTCGAAGCTGCCGACGGTCACGGCATAGCGGCCGTCCCAGGCGCGCGGCAGGAAGACATAGTCGATGTGGTAGGTCGGGCCATCCTGCCGGCGGTCGCGCCAGTACAGGGTGGGCGCGGTCTCGCGCCCGGGCGCCTCGCCGCGCGCCTGGTGATAGGCGCTGACCAGGCCCAGCCTGGCCAGGATGGCGACAGCGGCGGCATGGTTGCCGCGCCAGCCCGGCCGGTCCCAGATCACGTTGTTGTTGAAGTCGCCGGCGACGACCGCCGGGCCCCCGGACAGGAACGCCCGGTAGTGCGCCAGGCCGCGGCGCAGCGGCCCCAGGCGGTGCTTGCGCACCGGCCCGGCGCTGGCGTTCTGCGCCCACACCGCCAGCAGGTTGAAGGGCAGGGGACCGTCGACATGGACCGGCGCCAGGTGGCGCAGGGTCGGATGGAACGGCTCGGCCCGGCGCAGCGCATAGCCGTTGAAGGCGAACACCGCCAGGCCCTTGTGCGGGTTCTGCCCGACCCACACCGGCGCCGCCGATGCGGCCAGGCCACGCGCCTGCAGCTGCTCGGGCGCGGCGCATTCCGGGATGACCGCGATGTCGGGATCCAGGCGGCGCACGGCATCGAGCTTGCGATGCAGCGCCATGGCGCAATTCCAGACGACCAACCGCATGGCAAGGCTCGCAGGGGGCCGTTACACGGACGATAGCGGCCGGCTCTTGCCAGCGTCCTGTCAGGATAGGTCCCAATCGGCAATCGGTCTCGCGGCCAGCCCCGGTAGATCGGCAGGGGCGGGATCGAGGCTGACCAGCACCACCAGACGGAACGGCCGGCTGGACGTCGGCAGGGCGATCTCCAGGCGCGAGATGCCGGTGTTGGGAGCTTCCGCGGCGGTCGGCGGCGCGGCGCCGCCGCTGCGGAAGGCCAAGCCCGGCGGCTCGGCGATGCGCAGCGCGATGGTCTGGCCGCCGAGGGTCAGCCGCGCCGTGGCATCCTCGATCGCGATCGCGGCGCGCGTGTGCATCTGCCAGCGTGGCGCCGTGGTCCGGCCGGGTGCCGCCTCGTCGACGATCGCGAGCTGCCGGCCGGCGAGGACGAAGCCGCGCCGGTGGCCGAGGCCGGGCCAAGCGGCGGACAGGTCGATGGCCGTCGCCATCAGGCCCGGCTCCTGGCGCAGGCCGATCACGGCGGCCTTGGCGGTTGGATCCTGGTTGGCGTCGTCGAACAGCAGCAGGTTGTGTCCGCGGCTGCTGCAGCGGTAATAGCCGAAGCGGCGCCGACGGTCGAAATAGCCGGGCAGGGCATAGTCGTCGGGCCCCAGGTCCAGGGCGAAGCGCTGGCCATGGGCGTCCAGGACGAAGCTGCCCAAATCCAGATGGCTGTGATTGGCCGCGTTGTCGCCGCCCTTGGCGGCCAGCCACAGCGCGTCCGGGTCGGCCGGGTCGCGCAAGGTCACGAGCTGGATGCCGCGATACCGCACCGGGCCTGCCTCGGGCGCCGGCACGGTCGGGGCCGGCGCCAGCCACAGCAGGTTGAAGGCCGGCGGCACACCCTGAGCGCGCATCGCCCGCGCGGCCTCGGGATCGCCGCTGCGCCGCGCCAGCCAGCCGAGCCCAGGCATGTGGCCGAAGCGATCCCCGGAGTCGGAGAAATTGAAGGCCAGGCCGGTCGGCCCGGTCAGGTCGCGGCGGACGCGCCACGTGTCGAGGAAGCCCGGCGTCGCGGCCAGGCCGCCGTCGTCGAGGCCGGCCGACTCCAGCGCCGCCAGCAGCCACACGGCATATTGCGTGGCGTATTCCCAGTAGTTCGGCCCCTCGGGCCAACCGCCGTCCGGCCGGTAGCTGGCGAAGGCCAGGCGCGCCGAGGGCAGGGTCCGCGCCAGCACCTGGCGCGCCAGATCGGGTGTGTCGTCCAGCAGCG
This sequence comes from uncultured Comamonadaceae bacterium, assembly GCA_964511405.1. Lineage (GTDB taxonomy): Bacteria > Pseudomonadota > Alphaproteobacteria > Elsterales > Elsteraceae > CAZEFK01. The sequence goes on from CAZEFK010000076.1 coordinate 14,393, forward strand.
CCACCGCGGCTGCGGTCAGCCCGCCGTTGCACACCAGGTTCCAGTTGTGGCTGGCGCGGGTCCAGAAGGTGGCCTGCTCGAACTCGGCCAGGCCCGGGCGCAGGCCCTTGTCGACCAGGGCCGCGACCACGCGCTCGCGGTCGGCGGGCGACCAGGCGGCGCCCAGCCAGGACAGGCCGAAGGCGACCGCCGTCGCCATTTCGGCGACATCCAGGAAATGCCTGGGGTTCCAGTCCGGGAACGCGCAGGCCGCCTGGATCTCGGCGGCGGCACGGTCGGCGAAGCGGCGCTCGCCGGTCCATTCCGCCGCCACCGCCAGGGTCTGGACTCGGGTCAGCACGAGCCGGCTGGTCGGCAGCATCACCGGCCGGCGCGGCTCGAAGGCGCGCGTGGCCACCGACTGCGCCAGGATGCGGTCGCCGTCGCGCAGCAGGGCAGCCTGCCACGCGCGCCCGAGCGGATCACGCGCGGCCGCGGCTTTCGCGGCCTCCAGCTCGCCGGGACGCGTGAACAGCCTGCTGCGGTCGGGGCCGGCGGCGGCGCGATGCGGGGCAGCCGCGGAACAGCCGGACCCGAGAAGCAACCCGAGGGTTGCCATCACCGCCCGGCGGCCGACAGCAAGGGGTGCTTCGGAAGCCGGCTTGGCGGTACCGGGCCTCGAGCGCACAGTGGTGCCGGGGCGGTTTGCGTGACCCATGGCCACCATGACCTCCGAAAACTATGACGCGCGCTTTTCCAAGCTCGCTGTATCGATGCTGATGCCATGACCATCCCCACCGGCGAGCCATGGACCGTGGAGGCCTTCCTCGCCTGGGAGGCGCGCCAGGCAACGCGCTACGAGTTCGATGGCGTTCGGCCCATCGCCATGACGGGCGGGACCGCTGCGCACGCGACCGTCCAGCGCAACCTGGCGATTGCGGTCGGCGGCCGGCTGCGCGGCCGGCCTTGCCGGTTCTTCGGCAGCGATCTCAAGATCGAGACCCTGGCGGGACATGTGCGGTACCCGGACGGCTTCGTCGTCTGCGTCCCGGTCCCGCCGCGCGCCACCGTCGTCCGCGAGCCGGTCATCGTCTTCGAGGTCCTGAGCCCGGCGACGGCGCGTCGGGATCGCATCACCAAGCTGCGTGAATATCAGGCGACCCCGAGCATCTGCCGCTATGTGATCCTGGAGCAGGACTTCGCCGGCGCGACCGTGATCGAGCGCTGCGGCGAAGACTGGATCATGCACGTGCTCGCCGACGGCGACCGGCTTCGCCTGCCGGAAGCCGGCATCGAGCTGCCGCTCGCCGAACTGTATGACGGCGTCGAGATCGACGCCGAGGCGGCGAGCTGAGGCTAGCGGCAGCGGCCATCATTCGGCGGCGGTCGCCAGCGGCACGCCCCACAGCCGCTGCGGCGTCGGCACGCCGCGCAGCACATGCAGCCCCAGGTCGTCGAGGGGGGCCGACGCGCGCTGGGCGACCGGATCGGTAACCAGCACCGGCCGGGCCAAGGCCTTGGTCATCTCCTCGGTACGTGCGGCCTCGTTCACGGCGCGGCCGACCAGCCCGAAACTGAGCCGGCCGCTGGTGCCGACATTGCCGAAGATGACCTCGCCCAGATGGAGGCCGATGCCGAAGGCGATGCGATCGGCCTCGTCGCGGCCGGCCGCGCGCAGCCGCTGCAGCCGGCGATGGCTGTCGCGCGCCGCGTCCAGGGCGCGCCGGCAGGCGGCCTCGGGCTCAATGCCGGCCAGCACCGGGAAGATGCCGAGCACGGCGTCGCCGATGATCTCCAGCACCTGGCCGCCGGCATCCAGGATCGCGCCGGCGGTGCATTCGCAATAGGCATTGAGCAGGTCCAGGAACTGATCGACCGGCAGGGCGTCGGCCAGCCCCGTGGAATCGCGCAGGTCGCTGTACCAGATCACGGTGCGGATCCGCTCGCCGGCGCCGCGCTTGATGGTGCCGCTCAGAATGCGGCCGCCGACCAGGGCGCCGTGGAAGGTCTCGAGCGCGGTGCGGGCGATCTGGTCCTTGATCGCGACGCGCAGGGTCAGCGCCAGCGGATGCAGGATCCAGCGCAACGCCGCTACCTGGCCCGCGGTGTAGCCGCCCGGCGCCCGGGTGGTCCAGGAGCTGACGATGCCGCCGGCGCTGGCCTCGATGTCCCCGGACGCGTACTTCACCATCATGCCCAGATATTCGGTGGCGCCCGCGTCGGCCAGCTCGCGGAAGATCGGGTAGGGGGCCAGCGGCTCGCGGTCGAGCCGCCACCGCATCTCGCCCACGCCGTTGCGCACCAGATAGAAGAAGGGCGTGCGCTGGAACTCGATGCTCGGCTCCGCGCCGCCGCTGGTGAACACGTTCTTGGTCGCCCGGCCGTCCAGCCAGGTGATGGCCATGCTGTCGAACAGCGGGTGCAGGATGCGGAAGGCGATCTGCACTCGGTAGATCGGGATGCCGACGGCGATCAGCCGGTCCACGGTGCCGGCGACCAGATCGGTGACCGGCAGGTCGGTCAGACCGGCTTCGACGATCCAATGGGCCACGTTCAGCAGCGGCTGGCTGCCCGGTTCGATCAAGCTATCGCTCACGGCTCCCCGCCTTCGGCTGGAGCGCCAGCCTACCGCCGGTGGCTCGAAAGCCCATAGGCTTGTAGGCGTAGGGCCGGCGCGGCGCTACCCGGCGGCGCGGCTGCGGCCGGCCGCGGCGTGATCGAACTGGGTCAGCATCCAGCGGCACCAGTCGATGGTCTGGCGCCGCTGGGCGACACCATATTGCAGGTCGGCATAGAGGCCGAAGTCCGGCGAGCCGACGTCCGGTGGGCCGCCGCCATGGCGCTCGTCCAGGGCATCGCCCGCGGCCTGCAGGGTGGCGATGTCGTGCTCGGCGGCGGCAATTTCCTGGCGATAGAGGCTCTCGGCGCGCGCCGGGTCGGTCAGCCAGACCGCCAGGGTCTTGATCGCCAGCTCCTGGCGCGGGGCCGACGACGAGGCCGGGCGGACGACCCATTCGGCCAGCAGGGATCGGCCGGGCTCGGTGATGCGATAGATCTTCTTGTCCGGCCGACCACCCTGGGTCACTTCCTCATGACAAACCAGGCCGGCTGCTTGCAGTTTGGCCAATTCTGGATAAATCTGACTATGTTTCGCCGACCAAATAAAACCAAATGGCCGAGAAAAGAATCTGGAGATGTCATATCCCGACATCGGCTCTCTGGCGACTGCGCTAAGGATAGCAAAGCCGAGTGTCGTCACACCTTTGAAGTTCGGCATGGACTTTGACGAACCATGATAAATTTTACGCAGCGCCGGTTTGGCAAACTGTCGGTGCCGTCACATTCTGGCAACTGTCAGAACCGTCTGGCAATAGGAAACTCGCTCGCGATCATGGCGGTTTTATATAAATTTCCGGCAAGAAATTCACTATTTGGGCTAGTCGCTAGGATAGGCGGCAAAGCTTGCCAAGTCAGGCTTTGGCCGATCAACCGATCGGCGTCCAGGCCCCGTTCCCTGCATGCGACGCCACGGCTGCGGCAATGAAGCGCACGCCGCGCAGTCCGTCCTCGACGGTCGGCACCGCCAGGGCCGCGGGGTCCGGCGCCCGGCCTTCGATGCGCGCCGTGATCTGCTCGGCGGCATCGCGGTACAGCTGGGCGAAGCCTTCCAGATAGCCTTCGGGATGGCCGGCCGGGATCCGGGTGGCGTGGCCGGCGGCGGCGCCGGCGCCGGCGCCGCCGCGCGAGATCCGCTGCGGTGGCTCGCCCAGCCGCGTCAGGGTCAGGGAGTTGGGCTCCTCCTGATGCCAGGTCAGGCCGGCCTGGTCGCCATAGATCCGGATGCGCAGCCCGTTCTCGTTGCCGGGCGCCACCTGGCTCGCCCACAGCAGGCCGCGGGCGCCGCCGTCGAAGCGCAGCATGATATGGGCATTGTCGTCGAGCCGGCGGCCGTCCACGAAGGTCGTGAGCTCGGCCGCAAGCTCGCGGACCTGCACACCGGCCATGAATTCGGCCAGGTTGACGGCATGGGTTCCGATGTCGCCCAGGCAGCCGACCGGGCCGCTGCGCGCCGGGTCGGTGCGCCAGTCGGCCTGCTTCTGGCCGGTCGCCTCGAGCGGCGTGGTCAGCCAGTCCTGCACATATTCGGCCTGGATCAGCCGGATCCGCCCGAGGGCGCCGGCCGCCACCAGCTCGCGGGCGTGCCGGACCATCGGATAGCCGGTGTAATTGTGGGTCAGGGCGAAGATCCGGCCGGTCCGCACCACGGTCTGGGCCAGGTCCTCGGCGTCGGCGACCGTGGTGGTCAGCGGCTTGTCGCAGATGACGTGGAAGCCGGCCTCCAGGAACGCCTTGGCGATCGGATGGTGCAGGTGGTTGGGGGTGACGATGGCGACGGCGTCGATCGGATCGGGCCGGTCGACCTCGCCGGCGATCATGTCCTGGTAGCTGGAATAGGCGCGGTCCGGCGCGATATGCAGTTCGGCGGCGCTGGCCCGGGCGCGCTCGGGATCGCTGGACAGGGCGCCGGCCACCAGCTCCCAGCGGTCGTCCAGGCGGGCGGCGATGCGGTGCACCGCGCCGATGAAGGCACCCCGGCCGCCGCCGACCATGCCCAGCCGCAGCCGCCGCGCCACGCCGCCGTCCTTGCTCGCTTCGATGGTCATGGTGTGGGTCCCCCTAGCCCAAGCCCAGCATCTTGCGGTTGGCCGCCTGGTCGGTGCCGGCCGCCGCGAAGTCGTCGAACGACTTCTCGGTCACTTGGATGATGTGGCTGGCGATGAACGGCGCGCCCTCGGCGGCGCCCTGGGCCGCGTCCTTGATGCAGCATTCCCATTCCAGGACCGCCCAGCCATCGAAGCCGTACTGCGACAGCTTCGAGAAGATGCCCGAAAAATCGACCTGGCCGTCGCCCAGCGAGCGGAACCGGCCGGCGCGGTTGATCCAGGGCTGGAAGCCGGAATAGACGCCCTGGCGGCCGGTCGGATTGAACTCGGCGTCCTTGACGTGGAACATCCGGATGCGCGGGTGGTAGAGGTCGATGAACGCCAGATAGTCCAGCTGCTGCAGGACGAAGTGGCTGGGATCGAACAGGATGTTGGCGCGCGGGTGGTCCTTCACCTCTTTCAGGAACATCTCGAAGGTGATGCCGTCGAACAGGTCCTCGCCAGGATGGATCTCGTAGCAGACGTCGACGCCGGCGGCGTCGAAGGCGTCCAGGATCGGGGTCCAGCGCCGGCCGAGCTCCGTGAAGGCGGTTTCGATCAGCCCGGGCGGCCGCTGCGGCCAGGGATAGAGATAGGGCCAGGCCAAGGCGCCGGAGAACGTGGCGTGGGCGGTCAGGCCCAGGTTGCGCGACGCCTTGGCCGCCTTGAGCATCTGGTCGACCGCCCAGGCCTGGCGCGCCGAGGGATTGCCGCGCACCGCCGCCGGCGCGAACCCGTCGAAGGCGATGTCATAGGCGGGGTGGACGGCGACCAGCTGACCCTGGAGATGGGTCGACAGCTCCGTCACTTCGACCCCGGCGTCGGCCAGGATGCCCTTGACCTCGTCGCAATAGGTCCGGCTCTCGGCGGCGCGCCCCAGGTCGAACAGGCGGGCATCCCAGGTCGGGATCTGCACGCCGGTGAAGCCGAGTCCGGCGGCCCACCGCGCGATCGCGCCCAGGCTGTTGAACGGCGGCGCGTCGCCCGCGAACTGCGCCAGGAAAATCGCCGGTCCCTTGATCGTCTTCATGGGTGCCTCCCCAAGCCGGCGGCGCCGGCCGTCTCAATTATTTCGCGGCCCGAATTAACTGCACGCTAGCGACGGCCGCGGGCGACCGTCAAGCCGGCGTGCCGCACCTTGTCAGAGGAGCGGCCGGCGGTCGAGATTGACCGCAGGACCCTCGCCGCCGACCATCGCGCGATGATCGACGGCATCTTCCTGGCCACGCCCTGCTATGGCGGCCTGATTACCGAGCGCTACCTGGCATCGGTGCTGGCGTTGCAGCCGGCTGCCGCGGCGGCCGGGCTGGCGCTGGAGATCCAGACCCTGGGCGACGATGCCCTGATCACCCGGGTGCGCAACCGGCTGGTCCGGCGCTTCCTGGATGGCGCCCTCAGCCACCTGCTGTTCGTCGATGCCGACATCGGCTTTCGGCCCGAAGCGGTGCTCCGGCTCAAGGCGTTCGCGGCCGACGTCGTGGGCGGCATCTACCCGGTCAAGCGGGTCGATCCGGCCGCCCTGGCCGGCCATGCCGACTGCCCGGCCCGGGCTTATGACTATGTCGTCGGGTGGGGCGACGCCGACGCGGTGGACGGGCGCGACGGCTTCGCCCGGGCGCGCTGGCTGGGCGCCGGGTTCCTGATGATCGCGCGGCCGGTGCTGGAGGCCTTGGGGGCAGGTTGGTTCGACACCGCAATCGACGACGGCGTCTACTTGTCGGAGGACTATGCCTTCTGCCGGCGGGCGGCGGCGGCCGGTTTCGGGGTCTGGGCCGATCTCATGAGCCGGCTCAGCCACACCGGGCCGTTCACCCTGTCAGGAGACCCGGCCGGTGCGGGCGCAGGCCTCCAGGAACGCCCCTAGCGCTTCGACCGGCGCCGGATCGCCATAGAGCCGGGGCGCGCGGTCGCGGATCTCTGCCCCATAGGCGGCGCGGGCCGCGGGATCGGCCCCCAGGGCCACGGCGCGGTCGATATAGTCGTCCAGATCGGTCGCGATGCGGTGGCCGAGCCCCATTTGGTCCAGGATCGCGGCGCTGTGGCGGCCGCGCATGAAGCGGCCGGGCAGGGTCACCACCGGCAGGCCGTGGGCGATCGCCTCCAGGGTGGTGTTGCAGCCCGACCATTCCAGGCTGTCCAGGAAGATATGGGCGGCCTGGTGCAGCCCGGCATAGTGCTCGGCCGACATCGCCGGCAGCATGACCAGATGCCGGTCCGGGTCCAAGCCACGCGCCGCGAAGGCTGGGCGCAGCCGGTCCAGGAAGCGCTGGCCGGCGGCCGGCGATGGGCGGGCCAGGAACAGGAAGCGGGCGGCCGGCAGGCGCTCGGCAATGGCGGCGAACACGGCATCGTGCCGGGGCAGGAACTTCGACAGCGACTGGGTGCACAGATAGACGATGCTGCCGGGCGCCTGCGCCGCTGCCGGCAGCTCGGGCGCCGTCGCCGGCCCCGATACGGGCGTGTAGTGGATCGACAGGTTGGGCAGCCGCACCAGCCGTTCGGTGTAGTAGGTCTGGGCCTCGGGCGGCTCCATCCGATCGCTGGACAGGAAGGCGTCGAGCGTCGGATAGCCCGAGGTGTTGGGATGACCCCAACTGGTCGCCTGTACCGGCGCCAGGCGCAGCGCCGCCAGCCGGGCGCTGATCGGGTCCATGCCGATCTCGGGATAGATCAGGACATGCAGCCGGTCGGCGCGGATCCGCTCGGCGAGCTGCTCGAAGCCGATCGGCGCCTGCACGAAGCGGGCGAAGGCGGCGCGTGCGGCGCCGGTCTCGGCGTCGTCGGCGGTCCGCGTCATGTAGCCGAACAGCGCGAAGCGGCGGCGGTCGAGCTGCTCGACCCAGCCGCGCAGCGGCACCTTCCAGTTGGAATGGTCGGAGAAGAAGCCCGACACGAAGCCGACCCGGATGGGCTCGCCGGGTGCCGGCGGCGCGACCTCGGGCGGGACCGACCAGGCCGGGTAGCGCGCCGCCATCAGCGCGCACACCAGCCGGCCGTAGCGGTCCTGCAGGTCGCGATCGTCCTCGCCATGATAGGCGAGATGAAAGGGCTGGGCGACGCCGACCGCGGCGGCGGCGCGGGCGCGCCGGATCGGCGGCAGGGCGGCATAGTGGGCGGCCAGGGCGTCCAGGGCCTGGCGGTAGGCGGCGCGGCCCTGGGCGATCTCGTCCTCGGTCTCGGGGATCACCGGCAGATGGACGAAGCAGCCGGCGAGCCGCGCCTCGTCATGGCCGGGATCGAGCGCCGTGGTGCGGGCGAAGCTGTCGGCGGCTTCGGCGCCGCGGCCGAGGTCGCGCAGGGCCAGGCTTCGCGTGAAGTGGGCGGCGGTCAGCCGCGGATTGATCGCCAGCGCGGCGTCTGAGGCGGCCAGGGCCGCTTCGAGCCGGTTGTTGCGGATCGCCAGGTTGGCGAGGCCGGCATGGGCCTCGGCCGCCTGCGGCTGGGCTTCGAGCGCGCGCCGATAGGTGGCCTCGGCCTCGTCGGTGCGGCCGATATCGGCCAGGGCGTTGCCCAGGTTGATCAGGACCCCGGGCTCGTCGGGACGCACCACCAGGGCCCGCCGGTAGCAGGTGATGGCGGCGTCGTGCTCGCCGCGCAACCGGTGCAGCGAGCCCAGGTTGCGCAGGGCATCGACATGATCGGGGGCATGCGCCAGCAGCGCCTGGTAGGCGGGGATCGCCTCGTCGACGCGGCCGAGGTCGTGCAGGGTGGCGGCCAGGTTGAAGGTCGGGGCGATCGCCTCCGGGGCGGCGGCAATGGCCCGCCGATAGGCGTCGACGGCACCGTCGGCGTCGCCTTGGTGCTGCCGGGCCATGCCCAGATGGTTCCACAGCTGGGCGTCGCCGGGGCTGCGACGGAGCCCTTCGTCCAGGGCTTGGATCGCCTCGGCAACCCGGTGCTGCTGCACCAGCGCCTGGGCCAGGGCCATGGTGCCGGTGGGCCACGCCGGCTGGCCGGCCAGCGCGGCGCGGAAATGCCGCTCGGCGACCGCCGGGTCGCGGGCATCGAGCGCCAGGATGCCCAGATGGAGCAGGGCCTCGGGATGATCGGGCTGGCGCGCCAGGATGGCCCGGTACAGCTCGCCGGCCGGCCCGGCCCGGCCGGCCCGATGGTGATCCAGCGCCAGCGCGAAGGCGGCGTCGACCGTCACCGAGGGGGGCAGGGTGGTCATGGAACGGAAAATCCTTCGGTGCCGGCGGGCTACCGCGGCGGCGATGCCGGGGCCGGGCCGGCCATCGCTATCCGGACCAGGCGTGCCAGCCGGGTCAGCTTGCGGTCGGTGATGCCCAGCTCGGCCAAGTGATCGACCGTGCTGAACAGGTAGTCGGCGCAGCTGCCGAGCTCACCGCAGGCGCGCGCGATCGTGGCGGCGATCGTCGCCTCGTCCAGCTCGCCGGCCCAGCGCGGATGGGCCTGGTTGATGATGAAGCCGATGGCCTGGACGACGCCCTGGTCGGTCGCCACCGGCAGCCAGCGGGCGTGGTAGGCGTTGCTCACCATCTCGCGCCGCCACACCAGCCGGAGCTCGGACGGGGCCAGCGCCGGGTCCAGGCGGAAGGCAACGCCGACGCATTGGCCGCCGCGGGCCATCGCCAGCATCAGGCCGGGGCAGTCCAGAGTGCCGCGGCCGATCGTCGACCACAGGCAATAGCGCCGGTGATAGCCGTAGACGCGGCCGATCCGCCGCTCGGCGACCTCGATCACCGGGTTCCACATCAGCGAGCCGTAGCCGAACAGCCAGATGTCGCCCGGCGGGCCCGGCCGCTGGGCCAGCATGTCGGCGAGCTGGGCGTCGAGCTCGGCCGGGCTCTGGATGCGGCCGTAGCTGGCGGGATCCTGGCGGACCAGGTCGTGGATCCGGAAGCCTTCGAGGTCGGCCCGGGTCAGCGCCATCGCCGTCGCTCAGTCGACGTCGACGATGGCTTCGATTTCGACCGTGATGCCGTTCGGCAGCGAGCCCATGCCCACGGCCGAGCGGGCGTGGCGGCCGGCGTCGCCGAACACCTCGACCAGCAGGTCCGAGCAGCCGTTGATGACCTTTGGCTGCTCGCCGAACTCCGGGGTCGCGCGCACCATGCCCAGCACCTTGACCACGCGCCGGACCCGGTCGAGGTCGCCCAGCTCGGCCTTGAGCGCGGCGATCAGGGTCAGCCCGACGGCGCGGGCGTGGCCATAGGCCTCCTCGGTGGTGACGTCGCGCCCGACGATGCCGGTCGGCATCGGGCCGCCGTCATGTTGGTTCGGCCCCTTCCCGGCCAGGAACAGCAGATTGCCGCTGCGCACGGCGTGGACATAGGTGCCCGCCGGCGGGCCGAGCTCGGGGAGAACGAGGCCGAGGGCGGCCATGTGAGCTTCGATCTTCACGGGACGACAGGTCTCCAGGACGGCGCGGCCGGCATGATATGCCGGTGCCGCGCCGTTTGCGCAGCCTTCTTCGCGACGACGCGGCATTTTTCCTGGCCCGTCTTTGCTAGCGCCGTCCGAACAGCGTCGCGAAGCGGTCCAGGAAGCGCGCGCGCGCGGTTTCCGGATCCCACGGCTCCAGCATCAGCGGCGGGGCGGCGCCGCGGAAGCCCAGCACGCGGCGCGCGTCAGGCTCGGAGAAGCCGGCGAGACAGATCGCCTCGCGGAAGGCCGCGATCTTGTCGGCGCGCTTGATCGGCCGCCGCCAGTCCTCTGGCAGCTGTGCCGGCAGACCGAAGCGGATGCGGATGGCATGCTCGAGCCGCTGCTCGACCGCCTTGTAGTCGCCGCCGATCGCCGATTTGAAGGGCGTGATCAGGTCGGAGGTCACGTATTCGGCGGCGTCGTGCAGCAGCGCCGCCAGCGCCAGGCCGCGCGGCGCGCCCGGCTTGTCCACCAGGTCGACCACCACCAGGCTGTGTTGCGCCACCGAGAAGGCGTGCGCGCCCCGGGTCTGGCCGTTCCAGCGCGCGACCCGCGCCAGGCCCAGCGCCACGTCCTCGATCTCGACGTCGAGCGGCGACGGATCCAGCAGGTCCAGCCGCCGGCCCGACAGCATGCGCTGCCAGGCGCGCGGCGGTGCCGCCATCAGCGCGCCAGCAGCGGGCCGACCGGATCCGGCAGCCGCCCTTCCAGGGCCAGCAGCCGGGCCCGGAAGATCAAGGCCACGCTCAGCGAGTCGGTGATGGCGCCCTCGGACGCCATGGCATAAGCCTCGGCGAACGGCACCCGGCGCAGGCTGAGCCGCTCGGTTTCGTCGGGCTCGCCCGCCGCCGGCGACAGCTCCCAGGCCAGATAGCCGTGCCCGATCTCGTCGCTGACGCTGTTCGACAGATGGATGGTCAGCAGCCGCTGCCAGCGGGCCGCGGCCAGGCCGCATTCCTCGGCCAGCTCGCGCTGGATCTCGTCGAGCGGCGGGCGGTCGAACCGGCCGCCGCCCTCCGGGACCTCCCAGCTATAGGCCGACAGCGGAAACCGGTACTGGCCGACCAGCCAGGTCATGCCCTCGGCGTCGATCGGCAGGGCGGCGAGCGCCAGGTTCCGGTAGTGGACGGTGCCATAGATGCCCGGCTTGCCGGCCGGGGTCAGGACCTGGTGCTCGGTCACCGCGATCCAGGGATTGGCGTAGATCGGGCGGCTGGAGCGGACGGTCCAGGGATTGTCGGTCGAATCGGTCACGGGCGACGGGGCCAAACGGTGGGGCCAAGCGGTGGTGCCGCAGGACTTTAGGGACGCGCCCCGACATTGGCCAGCGCGACGGAACTGCGCGCCGGACGAGGTTCGTTCTTCCTGTGCCCCCAGATCCTCACCAGATCCTCAGGAGATGCCGATGGACACCGCCCGCGATACCCCTCTCGACACCCGCGAGACCGTACAGCTCATCGCCGCCGACAAAGTCGAAGGCACGGAGGTGCGCAACCGTGCCGGCGAGGCCCTGGGCTCGATCAAGCGCGTCATGATCGACAAGCGCTCGGGCAAGGTCGCCTATGCAGTGATGTCGTTCGGCGGCTTCCTGGGCATGGGCGAGGAATACCATGCCCTGCCTTGGAGTGTGCTGACCTACGACACCCGCCTGGATGCCTATGTCGTCGACCTCGATCGCCCGCAGCTGGAAGGGGCGCCGCACTTTGCCGCCACGGCCGAGCCGAATTGGGGCGACCTGGCCTGGGGCCGCCAGATCCACGACTACTACGGCGCCACGCCCTACTGGTACTGACGCCGAGTCAAGCTATCGGTTGGTCAGGCCATCGATTGGCCGACCGCGAACTGCCGGGCGCAGGCGTCCGCGGCGCCGCGCTCGGCAAAGCGGATCTCGAAGCCGCCGAGGCTGCGCCGCGGCCGGGTCTCGGTCAGGTAGTCGACGGCCGCGGTCTCCAGCCATTCGCCCAGGGTGGTCTCGTCGACCGCCGTGCGCGGCACCACGACCAGGAAAGGATGCTTGTCGCTCACCGCCGGTCTCCCAATCCGCTTAACATATACGGCGGGATGTTACGGCAAAGTGCTTAATGAATTGCCACGATCGGGCGGCACCGATCGCGGTCGAGCGCGCGCGACAATGCCAACGCCTGGTCGGCCGGCCACACACCGTGTGCGTGAATAGGCGGGCGCGGATCAGCCGCTCGCTTTAATTGGCGACGGCAGTCTTCACTAGAGCGGGATGTGCATGAGCTGGAATCGTTGTGATTCCCCCTCCACCCGGCCTCCTCTCACGGGGGGAGGAGGGGCGAAGCTGCACCGACAGAACCCCTCCTCCCCTTGTGGGTGGAGGTCGGGTGGAGGGGTGCCAGCACGCCGGTGCGAGGCTTTCTTCAGCGGGTCAACCTGATCTCGTCCTGCTCTAATAGACGCGGCTGACCGCGAAATCGGCCGCCTCCAGGAGGGCCCGCCGGACCGGGCCATCGGCGAAGGGGGCCAGCGCCCGCTTGGCCGATTCGCCGTAGTGCCGGGCGCGGTCGATCGTGGTGGCCAGGGCGCCGTGACGCTGGATCAGCGCCTGGGCGTGCGCCAGGTCGCTCTCCTCCTGGTCCTGGTCTTCCAGGGTGCGCTTCCAGAACTGGCGCTCCTCGGCGCTGCCGGCGCCGAAGGCGACGATGACCGGCAGGGTGATCTTGCCCTCGCGGAAGTCGTCGCCCACGGTCTTGCCCAGTGCGGCCTGGCTGGCCGAATAGTCCAGCGCGTCGTCGATCAGCTGGAAGGCGATGCCCAGTTCCATCCCGAAGCGGCGCAGCGCCGTCTCCTCGTCGGCCGGGCGCTCGGCGACCACCGCCCCGATCTGCGCCGCCGCCGCGAACAGCTCGGCGGTCTTGGCGCGGATGACCGACAGGTAGGCGGCTTCGTCGGTGTCGAGGTCGTTGGCCGTGGTCAGCTGTTCGACCTCGCCCTCGGCGATCACCGCCGAGGCCCGCGACAGGATCTCCAGAACCCGCAGCGAGCCGTCCTCGACCATGAGCTGGAACGCCCGGCTGAACAGGAAGTCGCCGACCAGGACGCTGGGCTTGTTGCCGAAGACGGCATTGGCGGAGGCCAGGCCGCGGCGCAGGGTGGAGCCGTCGACCACGTCGTCATGGAGCAGGGTCGCGGTGTGGATGAACTCGACACAGGCGGCGAGCGCGTGCTGGCGGCTGCCGCGATAGCCGCACAGGTCGGCGGCGGCCAGCGTCAGCATGGGCCGCAAGCGCTTGCCGCCGGCTGCGATCAAGTGGCCCGCCAGCTCGGGGATCAGCGCCACCGGCGACTGCATGCGCTCCAGGATCAGCGCGTTGACCCGGTCCATGCCCGATGCCGTCAGCACCGACAGGGCGTCGAGCGACGGCGCCCGACCGGCGGCCGCCAAGCCCGCCGCCGCGCTCACGCCATGCCTCGTTCTTGCCGCCGATGCCTGGGGCATCCGGCCGATCGCTTGACCCATTCCATGCGGACCGAGCATAGGTTGGCCGCAGAGCCGGTCAAGCCAGGCCGCCGCCACACGGCGATTGGGGACGACGGGGAGGGCGATTGCGCGAGCTGATCCGAACCAACGACGCGGTCCGCCTGACATTCCTGCAGGCGCTGCTGGCCGACGCCGGGATCCCGGCGGTGCTGTTCGACGCGTTCACCAGCGCCGCCGAGGGCAGCATCAGCGCCATCCCGCGGCGGCTGATGGTGGAGACGGGCGACCTGGCGCGCGCCCGGCGCCTGCTGGCCGAGGCGGGCGAGACCGACGGCCTGGCTGATGGTCCCGCCTGACGCGGCGGCCCCGGCCGCGACCCTGGACCGGCTGCTGGACGGCCGCGTGCTGTTGCGGCAACCGGCCGCAGGATACCGAGCCGCCATCGATCCGGTGCTGCTGGCCGCGGCCGTTCCGGCGGTGGCCGGCCAGCGCGTCGTCGACCTGGGCTGCGGTGCCGGGGCCGTCGCCCTGTGCCTGCTGGCGCGCTGCCCGGGCCTGGCGGTCGCGGGCATCGAGCGCGACCCCGATCTCGCCGCGCTCGCCGCCGCCAATGCCGCCGGGCGGTTCCAGGTGGTCGTGGGCGACGTGGCCGACCCGGGCCTGGCGAGCCTGGGTCCGGCCGATCATGTGGTCGCGAATCCGCCGTTCCACGATCCGGCCAGCGCCCCGTCGCCCGACCGGCGACGACAGCGGGCGACGATCGAAGCGACGCCGCTCGAGACCTGGGCGGCCGCGGCGCGGCGGCTGCTGCGGCCGGGCGGCCGCCTGACCCTGATCCATCGCGCCGACCGCCTCGACGCCGTGCTGGCGGCCCTCGCGCGCGGCTTCGGCGGCCTTCGCGTGCTGCCGCTGTGGCCCCGGGCGGACACGGCGGCGCGGCGGGTGATCGTCGCCGCCACGCTGGGCAGCCGGGCGCCGTTGACCCTGCTGCCGGGGCTGGTGCTGCACGACGCCCAGGGCTACACGCCGGCGGCCGAGCGCATCCTGCGCCATGCCGAACCATTGCCGCTGAGCGAGGACGCATGACCGACGCCCCGACATCCGCCGCGCGCCGCCGCCGCCGCTGGCGGCTCGGCTGGCCGCCCTGGCGCGCCCCGGCACCGGTGGTGCCGGTGCTGCGCCTGGCCGGGGTGATCGGCACCGGCGGCCTGCACATGGGGTTGAACGCGCAGACGCTGATGGGCCCGATCGAGCGCGCCTTCGGTGTCTCGGGCGCGGTTGCGGTGGCGCTGATCATCAATTCCCCGGGCGGTTCGGCGGTGCAGTCGGCGCTGATCCACGCCCGCATCCGCGAGCTGGCGGCCGAGAAGGGCCTGCCGGTGTTCGCCTTCGCCGAGGACGTGGCGGCCTCGGGCGGGTATTGGCTGGCGCTGGCGGCCGACGAGATCTTCGCCGACGAGAACTCGGTCGTCGGCTCGATCGGGGTGATCGCCGCCAGCTTCGGCCTCGACCGGCTGATCGAGCGGTTCGGCGTCGACCGGCGCGTCTACACGGCCGGCACGCGCAAGGCCCAGCTCGACATCTTCCGGCCCGAGGATCCCGACGACGTCGCCAAGGTGAAGCTGCTGCTGGACGACATCCACGACAGCTTCAAGCGCCTGGTCGCCAGCCGCCGGGCCGGGCGTCTCAAGGCCGAGCCCGAGCATCTGTTCAATGGTGACGTGTGGACCGGCCGCCGGGCGCTGGAACTCGGCCTGATCGACGGCATCGGCCATATCCGGCCGGTGATGCGCGGCCGCTTCGGGGCCAAGGTCCGGCTCCGGCTGATCCCGACCGAGCGGGCCGGCTGGCTGCGCCGGCTGGGCTTGGCGCGCCGGCAGCCATTGGGTGAGCTGCTGGGGGCCTTGGACGAGCGCGCCTGGTGGGCCCGCTACGGCTTGTAGCGTTGACCCCCGCGGGCGCAGGTAAGTAAATGGCGCATGTTCGGCATGTCGTTCCTGAAGCTGCTGGAGCTTGTCGCGGTCGTCGCGGTGATCTGGTTCGCGTTCCGGCGGCCGGCCGCGCCGCTGCGCCGTGCCGCGGCCGAACCCGAGCTGCAGCCGGGACGCGCGGCGGATCCACGGCCGGTGCCGGCCGAGGACCTGGTCCGCTGTCCCCGCTGCGGCACCTATGTCGCGCCCCGGAACCCGGTCGGGTGCGGACGTCCGGACTGCCCCCAATAGGGCTTTCTTGACCTCCGGCAAGCGCCCCGCCTAGGGTTGCGCCCCGTTTCACGTGTTGCAGTGCCGCAAAGCCGCCGCATGACCGCTCCATCGACCGCGTTCCAGGCCATCATCCTGGCCCTCCAAGGCTTCTGGGCCGAGCAGGGGTGCGTGATCCTGCAGCCGCACGACGTCGAGGTCGGCGCCGGCACCCTGCATCCGGCGACCACCCTGCGCGCGTTGGGGCCGCATCGGTGGAACGCCGCCTATGTGCAGCCGTCCCGGCGTCCGGCCGACGGCCGCTATGGCGAGAACCCCAACCGGCTGCAGCACTACTATCAGTTCCAGGTGATCCTGAAGCCGTCGCCGCCGGATCCGCAGGCCCTGTATGTGGACAGCCTGCGCCGCCTGGGCATCGATCCCCTGCTGCACGACCTGCGCTTCGTCGAGGACGACTGGGAGAACCCGACGCTCGGCGCCTGGGGCCTCGGCTGGGAGGTCTGGTGCGACGGGATGGAGATCACCCAGTACACCTATTTCCAGC
>CAZEFK010000077.1:0-30629 GCA_964511405.1 uncultured Comamonadaceae bacterium
ACCTCGGCCCTCGATCCCGAGCTGGTCGGCGAAGTGCTGACGGTGATCCGCAAGCTCGGCGCCGAGTTCGACCTGACCATGCTGATGGTCACCCACCAGATGGGCTTCGCCAAGGAATTCGCCGACCGCGTGTGCTTCTTCCACCACGGGCGGATCTGCGAGCAGGGGCCGCCCCAGAAGATCTTCGGCGCGCCGGAGAACGAGCGGACGCGCCAGTTCCTCCGGGCGGTGCTCGAGGCGGCCTGATGTCCGGGCGGGCGCTGAGCCGGCCCGGGCTGGGGGCGAGCCAGGACAAGCCGCGGCGGCCGTCGCCCTCGCGCGAGCGCTTCGAGCGGCTCTATCGGACCATCCGCGACCGCATCTGCCTGTTCGACTATCCCCCGGGCGGCCGCCTGGCCGAGGAGGAGCTGGCCCGCGAGTTCTCGATCAGCCGCACGCCGGTGCGCCGGGTCCTGGCGCGCCTGGAGGCCGACGGCCTGATCGAGGCCCGCCACGGCGTCGGCCATTTCGTCACGCCGCTGCGCCTGGAAGAGGTGACGCAGATCTATCAGCTGCGCATGGAACTGGCCGTGCTGGTGGGCCGGCTGTCGCCGCGGCCGCGCAGCGCCGCGGACCTGGACCGCATCCGGGCGCTGGTCGCCCGCTGCGATGCCTTGTCGAAGAACCCGGAATACAAGGCGTTCTCGCGGCTCAACATGGACTTCTTTTCCGAGATCAGCGCCATGACCGGAAATGCGCCGCTGCGCGAGATCAACGAGCGGCTCTATTTCTTCACGTCCCGCATCTGGCTGGAGATGATGCCGCGCCTCGACCTGACCGAAGAATTCGCCTTCTTCCGGCGCGAGATGGAGGAAGTGCTCGCCGCGGCCGAGATCGGCGACCTTGCGACCGTCGGCCACATCCGCCGGACCCACATCTCCATGAGCTTCGCCCGCATGATGCGCTACGCCAAGCCCGCGGGCGGATGAGGGCACGGGGGGGGCGATTTACTACACTCAGGTCGCCAGCCATACGGAGACGGCCCTGCTGCGGATTGCGGCCGTCCCTCGATTTGCTACACTCCGGCGGTCGGAGATCTATGCCGACGACCCGCTGCGGATTGCGGCCGTCCCTCGATTTGCTACACTCGGCGTCGCGCTTCTCAAACACGACCTGGCGCTGCGGATTGCGGCCGTCCCTCGATTTGCTACACTCGCGATCAAAGAAATCGCGCTGCTGGGCCGGCTGCGGATTGCGGCCGTCCCTCGATTTGCTACACTTGACCCGGTCCAGCACATCGGGGGGGATGGGCTGCGGATTGCGGCCGTCCCTCGATTTGCTACACTGCCGCCGAGCGCGACGTCAACGTCATACTCGCTGCGGATTGCGGCCGTCCCTCGATTTGCTACACTGACAGTCGAATGCGCTTGATCAGGTTCCATGCTGCGGATTGCGGCCGTCCCTCGATTTGCTACACTTCTTGGTTAGATGTTTATGAGTTGGTTACTGCTGCGGATTGCGGCCGTCCCTCGATTTGCTACACTGCCTTTCGGGCAACCCACTGAAAATGCAGAACTTTCCCCTTCCCGGATGAGCTAAAAAAGCTCCATCTGGGAGGGTGATGGCTGTGCGGGCTGACGCTTTTTTCCGACATAGACCCTGATCCGCGCGAATTGTTTGTCCGTGATGGTGATGAACCGAACCTCCCCGGCCGAGGGCACCCTTTCGCCCATCCGCTTGGCGTGGACCTCCGCGTTCTCGATCGAGGCGCAGTGCCGACAATAAACTGAGTACTGCATCATACTGAAGCCGTCCTCGATCAGATCCTTACGGAACCGGGTGTAAGCCCTGCGGTCCTGAGTGGTGAACGTCGGCAGGTCAAACATGGCGATTACCCACATCGAGCGCCACCCCCAGGGGAATTGTGGCACCGGGCGGACACGGGACATCAGCCCGGCTCCCCGTCTGCTTCTTCGGGAGCCGTTTGGACTGGCAATCCCTCGGGCAGGGCAAGGCCCTTGGCCCCTCCCGTCAGCACCCGGCAAAGCGATGCCGCGCCTGATTCGATGGCCAACAGGAACGGCAACCTACGGCCATCCACCACCACCGTTTCGTTGAACACCGACAACAGCGCCGAGCGGGTCGGCCGGTGATCGAGTGAAAGAGCCGCTTCGTCGCCCTGGTCGCGGAGCAGGCGGACCCGCCAGTCGACGAAGGGCCGGTAGGCTTCCAACAGGTCATCGGCGAGGCAGAACGGATTGCCCCGATTCCGGTGGAACACCCCAAGGGAGGGGATCAACCCGGAGGCGACCACCGCCCGCGCGGTGGCGGCTCTGACCACTGCATAGCCGTAATTGAGCAGAGCATTGATGCCCTCGGCACTTCGTTCCCGTCTAAACTCGGAGCCGAACAGACGCGGCCAGTATCGTTGGGCTGCCTGGGCCTCAAGATTGTCCGGGTCGCCGGAACGGACACGGCGGGACATCGGCGCCAGGCCGCCGTCGTCGTCGACGAAGGTTCGCAGCACCTCGGCCTGCAAGGCGATCTTGGTTCGGATCAGAGTTTGCCAGATCCGCTTCTTGGTAGGCCCGCTCGCCTCAACCTGGGCGAGGTGCCGTTCCGTCTGCACATGGTGGGCATCGAGAGGCAGCATCATTCCGGCTGGCAGGTGATCTCGCCCGGTGACCATCACCGTCGCACCGGCCTCCAACAGATCTATGAACACCGCCTGAGTGTAGGTGGCCCGGATATCATCCACCACCACCACTCCCAGATCTTCAATTGGCAGTGTCGCCTTCGGCTGGTCCGGTCGTTCAATCACCAGCTGACGGTGAGCTACCGAAAGCCGGGTGCCCGGGGTCGCAACCTCAATGGTCTTGCGCAGCAGCATCGGTCACATTGACGCTTTCTGGTCTATTCCATTCAGTCCGCTGCTGGCCGCACCCGGCCAATTGGATCGAGGGAGATCTTTCTGGCACCGTTGCTAAGCAACGAACCGGCGTTCGGGCGCCAAACCGAACCGCCTGCAGCGTCCGTGTGGGCGAGCATCACGACCTGCCCGGATGCCCAAACACCTTGAACGATCCTGATCCCTCGCCGCTCTCCGTTCGGAAATTCCACAGCGTCGCCCGGTGCCAGCGACATGACGAACGTCGAGCCGTCTCCACGATCCCGTCGCACAGCCGGCTCGTGGCGCGCCAGCCGGCGGGTGGCCTGGTACAGGCTTACAACCTCGAAGTCCGTCTTGCCGTCTGGTTTTCGGTAAATGGCAATGTGATGGTTAGCGCCGAGGTCAGCATAGCCAGTGGATGCCGGGGCCATCAGGTTCAATTGCTGTTTTGTGGCGAGGCGCACCTTGCGGATTTCCGGGCCACGGGGGCCGAGGCGCGGATAGGCGGCGAATGCCTTCTTGGGATCGCCGCCGTTAGCGGCGACCCACGCTTTAATGATTCGGCGGACTTCGTCGTCACGGATGTTTTCCAGCTCGCCCTTGGTCAGTGCCTCTACCTTCTTGCGTGTAACAAACTGACGGTAGACACCATTCTTCGTCGTGACGTTCTCTTCCGTATCCCCATAAGTCGTCTCCCTGTGCAAAGGCCCCGACACCTTCTTGCGTACTCGGTGGGACACAATGATTTCCGCCGCCGCAGCGTCGGCGTCCGCACGAATGCTCGACCAGGGCGGCGGCAGGCGCGGCCGCTGGGGGGATGGGTTGTCGGCATCCTGCCAGAAACGCGAAAGCCGTTGTGTCATTCCGGGATGGGTGCAGGCGACAACCAAGGCGTCTACCGCGTGGTGGCGGTGGTCAGCGCGGGTCTTCTCGCCGTCGTCGGACAGAATGTTGTTAAGCCCCCAAAGCTTGCGGATCTGGGCGGTTACGCGGCCTGAAACCGCCTGCACCGTTACCGGTGCTTCCGGTCCCACGTCCGGCCACAGCCGCTTGAGGAACGCGACCGCTTGACGGGTCGCATAGCCAGTATCGTTCAATTGCCGAGTGACGAAATCATTGTCCAAGGCTTCCTCGCGGCAGAAGCGAACTGCTTTGCCCTTGGACATCCGCCCTTCCTTGACGTGCCGCCACATCCGATCTTTCATTGCGATCCATTCGTCGCCGATGAAAGCCTCATAAGGCAAGCGGTTGTTCTTCCGCAGGTTCCAGTCTCGATGACAGAGGGTCTTGTTACCAAACCCGTCGTCGAACGATTTCGAGCGTGGAAAGATGTGCTCAACCTGGAATAAGCCGCTGCGGAACAGACCATCGAAGCCGATCCACTCACCAGAGTAAGGATCGCATTTTCCACATTCGTGCCATAGCCGCCACTTCTCGATATCGTCGCGGGAAGGCTCGGCGATGCCCTGGGTTTTCAATTCGAGTTCGGCCTTCTTGCGTTCGGCCTCGTTCTTGCGATTGCGCTTCTGGTCCTCCTCCCGTTCGCGCTTGGACTTGCCGACTTCGCGTGCTAGCTCGACTCGGATGCGATCGGGTTTTCCATAGGCGCGGATCAAATTGTTGACCACCTTGCGCAACTCGTTCTGCACCCGAACCACGGTGGGATTGCGCAGTTTGGCGATCCGTTCCTGTTCGTCCCTGTTCTTCGGACTGGGTAGCAAGTCGAGGATTTCGCCAGTGGGACGTTCGCGGTTCGGGAAGGCCTCGTCGCGCCAATGCTCATAGTCTGGCCCGTTTAGCAGTTCGCCCATGCGGATGCCGTCCTCCAGTATCGGCAGAAAGGCACCGAGGGCGGCAGTGGAAAACGGTTCCCAGCCGGGCTGGAATGTCAGCCCTTGAAGCACGGTGGCCTGTTCCTGAGAGGCGCCGAAATCGGCGACGAAGGTTTGCGCCGCCGCTTCCCGCCGCGTCCGGCGTTCGGTTTCGGACAGGATCACCACTCGCTTGCCGTCCGACGTCCGACCGTAATCGGCACCGCCCAACCGGTCGTAGGCAGCGTCGCGGATCGCCTGCTTTTGGGGGTGCGACCGCCAGTCATCGCCGAAGATCTTGGCAAGGCCCGCTTCCACTTTGTTGCCGAGCAGCCCCTTGTCGCCACCGAGTTCGAGATTGAAGACAAGTCCCTTTTCAGCGCCCCTCTCGCCGCGTACCGCATAAAGGGGCTTTAGTGCTGCGCGCACACCCGTCCACGTCATCGCACCCTGTGTCTGGAGTTTTGCCAGGATTGCCGCCCGTTCCTCGCCGTCGAGCTGTCGTTGATTGCCGCCGGCCAATGTCAGGTTGTTCAGTTTTTCCAGCATGCGCCGCTGCTGCGACAGCCACGAGCCTTTCGCGCACAGGGGTTCATTGGGCATGAATCGGCAAGTTCCAAGCGTGTTGGTACGCCAGAACACCGGCCGCTGGAAGAACACGGTCGCCGCGATTGCCTCTTTGAACCTCTCGTCCTGCAAGACTGGGTGATATGGCGCCTGCGCCACCCACAGTGCCTCGAACTCCGCCGCTACCGTCTGCCGGTCGGCGTGAATGCCACGCCGCTTTTCTCCATGGGGCTTGTTGGCCAGCCACGCGCCAAGGGTGGCGCCTTCCCGTTTCAGGGCTGCCAAGGTCGATTCCCTGTTGCTCGCCGCCTCCTTTTCGTCCGTCGCTTCGTCCTCAGCCGCCGTCTCGGCAAGATCGCGCCCCCGGAAGTGCCTGCGCTTAGCCAGGTGATAAAGCGCCCGCCCGAGTTCATGAGCGGTCAACGCTTCCGTGAGTCCGCGCCGGCGGAGGTCGTACGGATCGGCTTTCATCACCAGCGACCACGCCGACGCCTTGTCCCGGTCGAACCTGGGCAGCAAGCCCGCGGCCTGCAACGCCTCGTTCAAGGAGCGGCGTCGTTGGCGCCGCCGCCGCAATTGGCGGCGCATCATGCGCTTGGCACGGCGTTGCTGGTTGAGTGGCGTACCGTCTGGGTCGCGCGTCTCTGGAAAGATGCGAACTCCGAGACGATGAATGCGGCCGCTCTGGCTGTCGGGGTCGTGGTCGACGACCGCGAAGCCGATGGAGGTGGTGCCGATATCGAAACCGAACACACGCTCCTGCATGCCGGCTCCCCCTTGCGAGAAGTGGTGTCCAATGCTATCCACTAACGTGTAGCAAATCGAGGGGCGGTCGCTTTTCGCAAGCAAATTCGACCCCTTGCGCGGGCTCGGCATCCCAAGGTCGTTTGCCGGCATCAATCCCCGCCATCGGCGGGGATTTTTGTAATAGGATGTCAACACGTTGCCGACGCCGGCATCGAGTTGTAGACCAGCGCCGCAGTTAAACGCGGATCCGCACCAAGACCGTGGCCTCAGGCGACCCCGCCGGCCGCGCTATCGCATGCCGTGGGCGGCGAGGATGCGGTCGTAGCTGCCGTCGGCCCGCATCGCCGCCAGCGCCGCGTTGAAGGCGTCGGCCAGCGCCTGGGCATCGGGCCTGGCCCGGCTGAAGGCCATGTACAGCCCCTTCTCGACCAGGGCGCCCCGGGTCAGGGCTAGCTGGCGCCTGAGCTCCGGCGCCTCGGCATTGATGATGCTGGTCAGGGTCAGCGCGTCATCGAGCGTCAGGTCCAGGCGGCCACCCGCAACCTTGCGCAGGTTGGTCAGGACGTCGTGCGTCCCCTCCAGGCGGTATCCTGATCCGGCCAGGAAACTGGGATCGTAGAAATAGTTGTTGACGATGCCGATCGACTTGCCGGCCAGGTCGGCCAGGCTGTGATACTCGAAGGGATCGCTGCTGCGCTTGACGAAGACGATGCGGTTGTCGGCATAGGGCTGCGAATAGATCAGCTTCTCGGCCCGCTCGGTGCTGTACCAGACCGACGGCAGGATGTCGGCCGTCCCCTCATAGGTGGCGTCCAGGGCCCGCGACCAGGGCATCATGACCACATCAACGGCATAGCCCGCCCGGGCCATCGCCTGGACCAGCAGGTCGTTGGAGAAGCCCTTGCCCGGCAGGCCGTCGTCCGAATAGGGCGCGTAGCCCACCAGGGCGGCCGCGCGCAGGGGCTTGGCCCATCCCGGAACCGTGCCGGCGATGAGTGCCGCGATCACGACCAGCGCAGCCGAAAAGATCATCGGATCGTCCGCCTTCGCTCGGATTGCCAGGCAGCCACAACATCTCCGGCGCCAAATGTTTCAATTTGGCTAACGGCCGGTCACAGGTTCTCGGCGATCAGCAGGTCGAACGGCACCAGGATCTCCTGCGGCCGCGCCGGCCCCGGCGGATCGGCCGCGGCGGCGGCCATGGCCTCGACGGTGCGCCGGGCGACCTCGGCGCAGTCGGTCGCGATCACCGCGGTCAGGATGCCGTCGATCAAGCCGGCGCGCGTGGCCGGCATCAGGTCGTTGCACACGATCGCCAGGCCACGATCGGCGCCGTCCACCCGGACGGCCTCGACCACGCCCTCCTGCCCGCCGCCGGCGACATAGATTCCGACCAGGTCGCGGTGGCGCGCCAGCAGGTCCTCGGTCGCCGCGCGGGCGATCCGCCGGTCCTCCAGGTTCACCAGTGCCTCCAGGACCGTGAAGTCGGGCGCGTGCTCGCGGACATAGGAGCGGAACGAGATCTCGGCCGTCTCCTGGCACAGATAGCGGTGGCTGCCAACGAGGATGCCGATGCGCCCGGGCCGCCGGGCGGTGCGGGTGATCATCCAGGCGGCCGTCCGCCCTTCCTTGCGGTTGTCGCGGCCGATATAGCCGGCCCGCGCCTCGGCGGTGAGGTCGGTGATGATCGCGAAGGTCGGCACGCCCGACGCGCGCAACTCGGCGATCGCCTCGGAGACATGGGGATGGTCGACCGCGACCACGGCCAGCGCGTCGGCCCGCCGCCCGAGCGCTCTTATGCGCTCGGCCGGGAACGCCGGCGCGCCCTCGTCCATGTAGTCGACCAGCGGCGTCACCCGCGCCGTCGCGCAGCGCCGGGCCGCCGCCTCCAGCGCCTGGGCCAGCTGCTGATAGAACGCGTCGCCGCGCCGCAGCAGCAGGAAGCCGAAGCGCCAGGCCGGCCGCTCGCCGACCCGCTGCTTCAGCAGCGGCGCGGCATGGAACCCGATGGCCTCGGCGGCGGCCAGCACGCGCTCCGCGGTCGGGCCGCGGACCGGATGGCGGCGGTTGAGCACGCGGTCGACGGTGGCGATGCTGACACCGGCCGCCGCCGCCAGATCCGCGATGGTCGGCCGTTTGCTCAAGATTGCAAAACCCCTCACTCTGTCGAAGACTATCTTGATGGGATATGAGAGATTCTTGCAAGCCCTCATTGAGTGGCAGGTACGGTCTCCGTAGACTTCGGCCATACGCTCGGGAGGGACGGCGATGCGGGATTACAGCCTGGTCGGGCGCGATGGGCAGCAGGCCGAGGCCCGAGGCCTGGCCGGCGCCACCTGGTATGCTTGCCCGCTTCAGCGCAAGGACCTCAAGGCGCTGATGCAGCGCCGCGACGGTCCGGCGATCCGCGACACCCTGATCTGGTTCGCGGCACTCGGCCTGTTCGGCGGGCTGGGCTTCGCGCTGCGCGGCAGCTGGGCAGCGGTGCCCTGCATGCTCGCCTATGGGATCCTGTATGGCTCGGCCTCGGACAGCCGCTGGCACGAATGCGGCCACGGCACGGCGTTCCGCACCCGCTGGCTGAACGACGCGGTCTATCAGATCGCCTGCTTCATGGTGCTGCGCGAGCCGACGGTGTGGCGCTGGAGCCATGCCCGGCATCACACCGACACCCTGATCGTCGGCCGCGATCCCGAGATCGCGGCGCCGCGTCCACCCGACCTGCTCGGCCTCGCGCTCAACCTGGTCGCGCTCAAGAGCAGCGGGGCTGCGCTGCGCAAGCTGGCGATCCACGCCGCCGGCCGGCTGACCGCCGAGGAGCGGACCTTCATCCCGACCAGCGAGCAGCCGAAGGTGGTGTGGGTGGCGCGGCTCTATGTGGCCCTGTTCGCGGCCGTGGCTGCCGCCTGCGCGGCCTGGGGCACGATCTGGCCGGCGCTGTTCGTCGGCCTGCCGACGCTGTATGGCGGCGGCCTGGTCATCGTCTTCGGCCTGACCCAGCATGCCGGCCTCGCCGAAGACGTGCTGGATCACCGCCAGAACAGCCGCACCGTCTACATGAACCCGGTGTTCCGGTTCCTCTACTGGAACATGAACTATCACCTGGACCATCACATGTTCCCGATGGTGCCCTACCATGCGCTGCCGCGGCTGCACCAGGCGATCCGGGTCGACTGCCCGCCGCCCTATCGCAGCTGCTGGCACGCCTATGCCGAGATCCTGCCCGCGCTGCTGCGCCAGCGCCGCGACCCCGCCTACCACGCGGTCCGCCCGGTGCCCGTCCGGGCCGCGGCGGCCGAATGACAGGAGCAGCCATGACCGAGCCTGGCATGGTGATCGTGGGCGGCGGCGAAGCGGGCGCGCGGGCAGCACTCGCCTTGCGGGCGCAGGGCTGGGCCGGGCCGGTCACCGTGGTCGGCGCCGAGCCCTGGGCCCCGTACGAGCGGCCGCCGCTGTCCAAGGCGGTGCTGACCGGTGCCGACGAGCCCGTGCCGGCGACGATCCCGATGCCGGGCGTCACTGTGCTGCTCGGCACGCCAGTGACCGCGATCGATCGCGCGGGCCATCGGCTGACGCTGGCCGACGGCCGGTTGCTGCCCTATGCCCGGCTGCTGCTCGCCACCGGCGCCCGGTTGCGCCGGCTGCCGGCGCCTGATATCGCCTATCTGCGGACCTGGCACGACGCCCTGTGGCTGCGTCACCGGCTGCGGCCCGGCCTCCGGTTGGCCGTGGTCGGCGGCGGCGTCATCGGGCTGGAGGTCGCGGCCAGCGCCGCCCAGCGCGGCTGCGCCGTGACCGTGATCGAGGCGGCGCCGCGGCTGCTCGGCCGCTGCGCGCCGGCTGAGATCGCCGATCTGGTCGCCGACCGACACCGGGCGGCCGGGGTCGCGCTCCGGCTCGGGACCGGCGTGGAGGCCATCGACGGGACAACCGTGACCCTGATCGACGGCAGCACCGTCGCCGCCGACCTGGTGGTGGCTGGCATCGGCGTCACGCCCGAGACCGGCTTGGCCGAGGCAGCCGGCCTGGCGATCGACAACGGGATTCGCGCCGACCATCGGCTGGCGACCGCCGACCCCGACATCTTCGCGGCCGGCGACTGCTGCTCGGCCCCCCATCCGCTGTTCGGCGGTCGCCGGCTGCGCCTGGAAACGTGGCGCAACACCGGCGACCAGGCGGCGGTCGCCGCGGCCAACATGCTGGGCGGCGACCGCGCGTGGGACGCCGTGCCCTGGTTCTGGTCCGACCAGTTCGAGCTGTGCCTGCAGGTGGCCGGCCTGCCCGACGCGGGTGCCGAGACCGTCGCCCGGCCGCTGGCCGGCGCGCGCCTGCTGTTCCACCTGGATCCGGCCGGCCAGCTGGTCGGCGCCAGCGCCTTCGGGCCGCTTGAAGCAATCGCCCGCGACGTGCGCGTGGCTGAAATGCTGATCGCGCGGGGCGCCTGTCCGGATCCGGACGCGCTGGCTTCGCCAGCAATGAAGCTCAAGTCACTGCTGGCGGGCGTGTAATCACGCCTTCAACAGCCACTCATGCTCGGGCGCGTTGTAGATCTTCCAGGTCCGCTTCGGCCCGGCCATCACGTTCAGGTAATACAGGTCGTAACCATGCAGGGCGGCGCAGGGGTGGTAGCCGCGGGGCACCATCACCAGGCTGCCGTCCTCCAGGGTCATGGTCTCGTCCAGCGCGCGGTCGTCGGTGTAGACGCGCTGGAAGGCGAAGCCCTGGGACGGGTTCAGGCGGTGGTAATAGACCTCCTCCAGCGCCGACTCGTCGGGCAGCTTGTCCGAATCGTGCTTGTGCGGCGGATAGCTGGAGGCATGGCCGCCGGGGGTGATGACCTCGACCACCAGCAGCGAGTCGGCGGGCTCGGTCTCGGGCAGGATGTTGCAGACGTGGCGAGTGTTGGTGCCCTTGCCCCGGGTCTCCTGGCTCAGCTGCTCCGGACCGATCAGGCGCGCCGGGCGGGCGCCCGCCACCCCGGGCGCCGAGCACACCGCCAGCTCGACCAGCCCCTCCGCCACGGCCGACCAGCGGCCGCCGGCGGGGACATAGACCGCGGCCGGCTTGCCCTGGAACGGCGAGGCCCGGCCACCGACACTGCCGAAGTCGCGGCCATCGGCAGTGATGCGGGCGCGGCCGGTCACCAGCACCAGGCAGACCTCGCGGTCGCCGGTGTCGCCGCCGGCGGTTTCGCCCGCGGCCAGCTTCAGCAGATCGAAGCCGACATAGGTCCAGCCCGCGGTCTCCGGCGTGACATGGAGCACCCGTCCCCGGGTGCCGCTCGGCTTGACGAGGAGGTTCGGCATGGCGGCGTTCCTTCCGGCTAGCGCTTGAGGCCGGCGTCCGCGATGAAGCGGACCAGGTTGTCGTAGCCCATGCGGGCATAGACGGCGGGGATCGCCTTGTCGGGGTCCTGCTCGGCCTCCAGCACGATCCAACCCTGGTAGCCGGGCACCTGACGGAACACCCCCGCATAGTCGACCATGCCGTCGCCGGGCACGGTATAGACGCCGGCGACGACGGCATCCAGGAACGACCAGTCCTCGGCGTTGGCGCGATCCATGACCGCCCGGCGCACGTCCTTGGCATGGATGTGGCCGACGCGGGCCCCGTGACGCCGCGCCAGCTCGACCGGGTCGGCGCCGCCCCAGGTGGCGTGGCCGGTGTCGAGCAGCAGCTTCACCGCCGGGCCGGTCATGGCCATCAGCCGGTCGATCTCGGGCCCGGTCTGGACCACCGTGCCCATATGATGGTGGTAGACCAGCGGCAGCCCCTCGGCCGCGACCAGCTCGGCGAAGGCGGTCAGGCGGCTGGCGAAGCGGTCCCACTCGGCGTCGGTCATGACCGGCCGCGCCGACAGCCGGGCCGACCGCGTGCCGTGCACCGTGCGGGTGCACTCGGCGGCGATGAAGACCCGGCAGCCCATGGCCTTCAGCAGCGCCAGATGCGGCCGCGCCGCGGCCAGCTCGGCCTCGGGGTCGCGCTCCAGCAGGAAGGTCGAGTGCCAGCCGCCGACCAGATCCAGGCCGTGGCCGGCCAGGATCGGGCGCAGGGCGTCGGCCTGGCGCGGGAACTTGTTGCCCAGCTCCATGCCCTCGAAGCCGATCGCCTTGGCCTCGCTCAGGCACTGCTCCAGCGGGATGTGGCCGCCCAGCTCCAGCAGGTCGTCGTTGGACCAGCCGATCGGGTTGGCGCCGATCCGGATCATGCGTCGATACTCCTTCAGAGACCCGTCAGCCGATCAGCCGCTGGCGGCGGACGGCCTGCTCATAGTCGGCGCGGGCGCGGTTGACCTCGGGCCGCGAGCTGACCTCGGGCACCGCCACGTCCCACCAGTGGCCGCCGGCGCCGGTCGACGCCAGCGGATCGGTGTCGATCACCAGCACCGTGGTGCGGTCGGCGGCGCGCGCGTCGGCCAGGCCGGCCTCCAGCTCGGCCAGCGAGCCGACCTTGCACGCACCAGCGCCCAGCGCCGCCGCATGGGCGGCGAAGTCGATCTCGGGCAGCACCTGGTGGCGGGTATGCTCCAGCAGGTTGTTGAAGCTGGCGCCGCCGGTCGCGCGCTGCAGGCGGTTGATGCAGCCGTAGCCGCGGTTGTCCAGGACCACGATGGTGAGCTTGAGCCCCAGCATCACCGAGGTCGCGATCTCGGAATTCATCATCAGGTACGAGCCGTCGCCGACCATGACCACGACCTCGTCCTGGGGCCGGGCCATCTTCACGCCCAAGCCGCCGGCGATCTCGTAGCCCATGCAGCTATAGCCATATTCCAGGTGGTAGGAGCCGGGGCCCCTGGCCTGCCACAGCTTGTGCAGCTCGCCCGGCAGGCCGCCGGCGGCGCACACGACGATCGCCTCGGGCCCGCAAGCGCGCTGGACGGCGCCGATCACCTGGGCGTCCGACGGCCGTGGCGCGTTGCCCGGCGCGGTCGCCGCGCGCTGCGCTTCGGCCCAGCCCGCCTTGCCGTCGGCGGCGCGGCGGCGCCAATCGGCCGGCGCCTGCCAATCGCCCAGCGCCTGGCCCAGGGCCTCCAGGCCGGCGGCGGCGTCGGCGACCAGCGGCAGCGCGCCATGCTTGCCGGCGTCGAACAGCTGGACATTGAGGCCGACCACCCGGCTGCCGGGATCCTGGAACAGCGCCCAGGAGCCGGTCGTGAAGTCCTGCAGCCGGGTCCCGACCGCCAGCACCAGGTCGGCCGTTGCCGCCAGGCCGTTGGCCGCCGACGTCCCGGTCACGCCGAGCGAGCCCATGTTCAGGGGATGACTGTCGGGCAGCGCCGATTTCCCGGCCTGGGTCTCGGCCACCGGCACGCCGTGGCGCTCGGCGAACCCGCGCAGCGCGGCGGTGGCGCCGGCATAGAGCACGCCGCCGCCGGCCACGATCAGCGGCCGCTGGGCGACGCGCAGCGCGGCCACCGCCGCCGCCAGCTCGTCGACATCGGGCCGGACCCGGCGCGGCGCCCAGATCCGCTCGGCGAAGAGCGCCGCCGGATAGTCGAAGGCCTCGGCCTGCACGTCCTGGCACAGCGCCAGGGTCACCGGACCGCACTCGGCGGGGTCGGTCAGCACCGCCATGGCGCGGGCCAGGGCCGGGATCAGCTGCTCGGGCCGGGTGATGCGGTCGAAATAGCGCGACACCGGCCGGAAACAATCATTGGCCGAGACCGTGCCGTCGCCGAAGTCCTCGATCTGCTGCAGCACCGGGTCGGGGCGCCGGCTGGCGAAGACGTCGCCGGGCAGCAGCAGCACCGGCAGGCGATTGACATGGGCCAGCGCCGCCGCCGTCACCAGGTTTGTGGCGCCCGGCCCGATCGACGTGGTCACCGCCATCATGCGTCGGCGGAAGCTGGCCTTGGCGAAGGCGATGGCGGCGTGGGCCATGGCCTGCTCGTTGTGGGCGCGGAAGGTCGGCAGGCGGTCGCCTATCTGGTGCAGCGCCTCGCCCACTCCGGCGACGTTGCCGTGGCCGAAGATCGCCCAGACGCCGGCGAACAGCGGCAGCGTGCGGCCGTCGACGACGGTCGCCTGGGCAGCCAGGAAGCGGGTCAGCGCCTGGGCCATGGTCAGGCGGATCGTGGTCATCGGTGTCCTCCCCCCAGGAAATGCGCTCATGCCGCCTGGGTGCGGCTGGCGGCCAGCCAGGCCTCGACCAGGCCCTCGAATTTGCGGGCCATGTCGGCCACGGCGTCGGCATCGCCGATCTCGCCGGCCAGCCAGCGGCCGGCCGCCTCGGCGAAGATAGTGCGCCCGACCGCGAAGCCCTTGACCATGGGCACGGCGGCGGCGGTGCCGAACGCGGCGCGGAGTTCGGCCTCCGGCGCGTCGAGCCCGAGCATGACGATGCCGCGGCAATAGGGGTCGTGGCGGCCGATCACCTCGGCGGTCCGCTGCCAGGCCGCGGTGGTCGCCAGCGGCTCGAGCTTCCACCAGTCCGGCCGGATGCCGAGCGCATAGAGGCGATCGAGCACCGCCGCGACCGTGCCGTCGCCCAGCGGCCCGTGCTTGCCGGCGATGATCTCGACCAGCAGCTCGCGCCCGACCGTCCGCGCCGCATCGGCCAGGCGCAGCAGCTCGCGCTCCTGACGCGCCTTGAGGTCGTCCGGGTCGTCGGGGTGGTAGAAGCACAGGCACTTGACCGTATGCCCGACCGGCCATTCCGCGAGGTGGCTGCCGAGGTCGGGCAGCTGGTCGAAGTCGAGCGGCCGCGAGCCCGGCTTCTCGACCGGCCGGCCGATCCACAAGGGGTGCCGGGCAGCGCGGAACAGCGCGCGCGTGCCGTAGGTCGAATCGAGCAGCATGCCGTAGCCCGGCCGGCCGCGCGCGATCCGCGCCGCCGCCTCGACTGCCAGCACCTTGAAATCGGCCAGCCGGGCTCGCGGCTGGCCCGCGCGGTCGGCGATCTCTTCGAGCTGCGATCGATGGTCGATCGCCAGCGCCATCAGGGTCTCGGGCTGGGGCCGGCGAGTGGTGGCCCAATGGATGTGGTTGAGGTCGGCGTCCTTGCGCAGCGCCCGGTGCGGGCTGCCCTGAGCCAGGAAGCGGGTCAGCTCCGCCCAGGTCGGATATTCCGGCGAGCACAGCAGGCGCGACACGGCGAAGGCGCCGCAGGCGTTGGCCCAGGTGGCGCAGGTCGCCAGCGGCTCGCCCGCGAGCCAGCCGCGCAGGAAGCCCGACAGGAAGGCGTCGCCGGCGCCCAGCACGTTGTAGACCTCGATCGGGAAGCCCTGGCCGACGATCCCGGCCTCCAGGTCGTCGGGGATCGGCCCGTCATAGACGACGCAGCCCATGGCGCCGCGTTTGAGCACGATGGTCGCCGCCGACAGGGCGCGGATCCCGCGCAGGGCGTCGGCCAGGCTGTCGGCGCCCGATGCGATCCGCACTTCCTCCTCGGTGCCCACGATCAGGTCGCAGTCGGGCAGGATGGTGCGCAGCCGCGCCGACACGGCGTCGGACTTGACGTAGCGCTCGAAGCCGGCCGCGTGGCCGGCCAGGCCCCACAGGTTCGGCCGGTAGTCGATGTCGAACACGACCTTGCCGCCGGTGGCGCGAGCGGTGCGGATCGCCTTGCGCTGGGCGGCCTCGCTGTGCGGGCGCGAGAAATGGGTGCCGGTGACCACCACGGCGCCCGCCGACGCGATCAGGCCCTCGTCGATGTCGGCCTCGGACAGCGCCATGTCGGCGCAGTCGGCGCGGTAGAAGATCATGGGCGACACGCCCTCGTCCTCGACCGCCAGCAGCACCAGGGCGGTCAGGCGCTCGGGATCGACCGCGACGCCGGCGGTCGCGACACCCTCGCGCGCCAGCTGCTCGCGGATGAAGTCGCCCATCTGCTCGGCGCCGACCCGCGTGATCACGGCCGAGCGCAGGCCCAGCCGCGCAGTGCCGATGGCGATGTTGGTGGGGCAGCCGCCGACCGATTTGGCGAAGGTGCCGATGTCCTGCAGGCGCGAGCCGATCTGCTGGCCGTAGAGGTCGACCGAGGATCGGCCGATCGTCACCACATCCAGGGTCTTGTCCATGCTCGCCTCCCTGTCGGAGCGTGGCGGCTTGCGCCGGATCTAAGGCGCCAGACCAAACATGAATTCCATTTCGTGGTCAATATGGATCAGACATTCCATTCTGTCGAGCCTCGGCCACGGCCACTGTCAGGGTCATCGCCAGCGCCATGGTCGCGGCCAGCGAGCGGAAGCCCTCGAAGTCGGCCTCGACCACCTCGATCCACACGCGGGCATCGGGCACCAGCGGGCTGAACGGGCTGTCGGTGACCACGACAAGCGGCACGCCCTGGCCGGCGACCTGGCGGACATGGGCCACCGTCGCCGACGCGTAGGGCGTGAAGCTGATGGCGATGGCGGCGTCGCGGGGGGTCGCGAAGGACAGCGTCTCGGCGTCGGTGCCGGCGGCCGAGCCGACCAGCACGGTCTTCACGCCCAGCTTGCCGAAGGCATAGCTCATGTAGCTGGTCACCGGATAGGAACGGCGCTGGGCGATCAGATAGACCGTCTCGGCCGCGGCCAGGCATGCGGTCGCCGCCACGATGGCCGCGGGGTCGGCCCGCTCGTGCAGCGCCGCGATCGAGCGCTGGGCACTGTCGCAGAACCCGGCGAACAGCACCGCCGGCTTGGCCGCGGCGCCGGCGTGGGCGCGCACGGCCTCCAGCCGGTCGTCATAGCTCGCCGGCCGGTCGCGCAGGCGCTCGCGGAACACCGACTGCAGCTCCGAGAAGCCGCGGTAGCCGAAGGCCTGGGCGAAGCGGATCAGGGTCGAGGGCTGGACCTGGGCGCGTTCGGCGATGCTGGCCGCGGTGCCGAAGGCGATGTCGTCGGGGCAGGCCATGGCGAAGCCCGCCACCTGGGCCAGGCGCTTCGGCAGGCGGTCCTTCTGGGCGAGGATCCGGTCCCGCAACCCCCGGAAGTCCCGAGGCGGCGACGCCGTGTCGGCATCCTGGCTCATCCCACCCTCCTCCCCTGCATCGCCTTGACCCGAGGCGCGATGACGGTATATACGTTCCATCCGAGGACAAAACCAGTCGATCCATTCCGAACAAGGAACGGAGCGGCCGAGGGAGGAAGCGCCGTCGCCGCCACGCCACCATACTCCGGTGGGCAGGCGCAAGCAGACCGGCATCCTCCTCCAACGGGAGGGCGTTCGCGGATGACCATCGCACTCAACCACATGGTCGCCCCGGGGCTGAGCCATGTCGCCTTCTTCGACCTGGCGGCGTCGCTGGGCATCACCCAGGTCGAGATCCGCAACGACCTGGCCGGCGTCGCCATCGAGGACGGCACGCCGGCGGCGGCGGTCCGGCAGGCCGCCACGGACCGGCGCCTCCGCATCCTGTCGATCAACGCCCTGCAGCGCTTCAACCACTGGACCGCCGAGCGCGCGAGCGAGGCGCGGGCGCTGGCGGGCTATGCCCGCGACTGCGGGGCGGCGGCGCTGGTGCTGTGCCCGGTCAACGACCGCACCTGGGCGCCGCCCCAGGACCAGCGGCTGGCCGGCCTGGTCGAGGCGCTGGCGGCGCTCAAGCCGATCCTGGCCGAGGCCAGGATCGTCGGCCTGATCGAGCCCCTGGGCTTCCCGGAATGCTCGTTGCGGCTCAAGTCCGAGGCGGTGGCGGCGATCGACATGGTCGCGGGCGCGGACCGCTTCCGGCTGGTCCACGATACCTTCCACCACCACGTCGCCGGCGAGGGGCGGCTGTTTCCCGAGCGCACCGGCCTCGTCCACGTCTCGGGCGTGACCGACCCCCAAGCCACGCCCGCCACCCTGCGCGATCCCCATCGCGGGCTGATCGACGCCCGCGACCGCATCGGCAACCTGGACCAGCTGCGGGCGCTGCGCCGGGCTGGCCTGACCGCGCCCATTTCGTTCGAACCGTTCGCCGCCGAGGTCCACACCAGCGCCGACATCGCGGACGACCTCAAGCGGACCATCGAGTTCCTGATCCAGGGCCTGGCCGACCAGCCGGCCGCCTGACCACCAGGACAACGGCCGGCGCCGACCGGCCCTTTCCCCCGGCCCTTTCCCGAGGAGACCCGAATGAAACGCATCCTGCTTGCCGCCGCGGCCTCGCTGCTCCTGCTGCCGGCGGTCGCCGCGGCCCCGGCCCATGCCGAGAAGATCGGCGTGTCGATGGCGCTGTTCGACGACAACTTCCTGACCGTGCTGCGCAACGGCATGAAGGCCTATGCCGAGGGCAAGAAGATCGACGTGCAATTCGAGGACGCCCAGAACGACGTCGGCCGGCAGCTGAGCCAGATCCAGAACTTCATCGCCCAGAAGGTCGACGCGATCGTGGTCAATCCGGTCGACACCGACGCCACGACGAAGATGACCCAACTGGCCGCGCAAGCCGGGATTCCGCTGGTCTATGTGAACCGGATGCCGTCGGACAAGACGCTGCCGCCCAAGGTCTCGTTCGTCGGCTCCAACGAGTCCGAGTCGGGAACGCTGGAGATGAAGGAGGTCTGCCGGCTGCTCGGCGGCAAGGGCAAGATCGTGGTCATGATGGGCGAGCTGTCGAACCAGGCCGCGCGCCAGCGCACCCAGGACGTCCATGACGTGATCGCCCAGCCCGACTGCAAGGGCATCCAGATCCTGGACGAGCGGACCGCCAACTGGAAGCGGACCGAGGGCACCGACCTCATGACCAACTGGATCAGCGCCGGCCTCAAGTTCGACGCGGTGGTGTCCAACAACGACGAGATGGCGATCGGCGCCATCCAGTCGCTGAAACAGGCCGGCGTGTCGCCGGCCAAGACCATCGTCGCCGGCGTCGACGCCACCCAAGATGCGCTGGCCGAGATGAAGGCCGGCGAGCTCAAGGTCACGGTGTTCCAGGATGCCGCCGGCCAGGGCAAGGGCGCCATCGACACGGCCTTGAAGCTGGCCCACGGCGAGAAGGTCGACAGCTTCGTCTGGATCCCGTTCCAGCTCGTCACGCCCCAGAACATGGCCGAGTTCGCCAACAAGAACTGAGCCCACGGACCGACGCGACCGGACGGGCGCACCCCGCGCCCGTCCCTGCCTGGGAGGGACCGACCCGTGCCGACCGCTGCACCGCATCAGGCGCCCGGCCCCGTGCCCGGCGCCGCCGAGCCGGGCTATCTGCTGGACGTGCGCAACGTCCGCAAGGCCTTCCCCGGCGTGGTCGCGCTGGACGACGTGTCGTTCCGCCTGCGCCCGGGCTCGGTCCACGCGCTGATGGGCGAGAACGGCGCCGGCAAATCGACGCTGATGAAGATCATCGCCGGCGTCTACCGCCCGGACCGCGGCGAGATCCGCGTGCGCGGCGAGCCGGTCCAGCTGGCGTCGCCACTGGACGCGCTGGAGACCGGCATCGCCATGATCCATCAGGAACTGAACCTGATGCCCTACATGACGGTCGCCGAGAACATCTGGATCCGGCGCGAGCCGGTGACGCGGCTGGGCTTCGTCGACCATGGCGCCCTGCGCCGCCGCACCATGGCGCTGTTCGAGCAGCTGGACATCGACATCGACCCCGACGCCCGGGTCGACGCCCTGGGCATCGCCAGCCGCCAGATGGTCGAGATCGCCAAGGCGGTGTCCTACGATTCCGACGTGCTGATCATGGACGAGCCGACCTCGGCCCTGACCGAGCGCGAGGTCCAGCACCTGTTCCGGATCATCCGCGACCTGTGCGCCCGCGGCAAAGGCATCGTCTACATCACCCACAAGATGAACGAGCTGTTCGAGATCGCCGACGAAGTCTCGGTGTTCCGCGACGGCAAGTACATCGCCACCCGCGATGCCGCGGATGTCACCCGCGACGACATCATCCGCATGATGGTCGGGCGCGAGATCACCCAGATGTTCCCGAAGGAGCCGGCCAAGATCGGGCCGGTGGTGCTGTCGGTGCGCGATCTCAGCCTCGCCGGCGTCTTCCACGGCGTCTCGTTCGATCTGCACCAGGGCGAGATCCTGGGCGTCGCCGGGCTGGTCGGCTCCGGCCGCAGCAACGTCGCCGAGGCCCTGTTCGGGGTGGTGCCAGCGACATCGGGCAGCATCGCCATCGACGGCCGGCCCGCGCGCATCGACTCGCCCAAGGCCGCGATGCGGCACGGCATGGCCTTCCTGACCGAGGACCGCAAGGAGACCGGCTGCTTCCTGATGCTGGACGTGCTGGCCAACATGGAGATGGCGGTGCTGGCGCAGAAATATGGCGGCCGGGGCTTCGTGCCTCAGGGCGCCATCCTGCGCGACTGCGAGGCCATGACCTCGGCGCTGCGGGTCAAGACCCCGACCCTGCGCGAGCGCGTCGAGAACCTGTCGGGCGGCAACCAGCAGAAGGTTCTGGTCGGGCGCTGGCTGCTGACCGGACCCCGGATCCTGATCCTGGACGAGCCGACCCGGGGCATCGACGTCGGCGCCAAGGCCGAGATCCACAAGCTGATCAGCCGGCTGGCCGGCGAGGGCGTGGCGGTCATCATGATCTCGTCCGAGATGCCCGAGATCCTGGGCATGAGCGACCGGATCCTGGTCATGCATGACGGCCGGATCACCGGCACGCTCGACCGCGCCGAAGCCGACCAGGTCAAGATCATGGAACTGGCCGCCCGCTAGCGGCGAGCCGGCTTAGGGAGGACAGCATGGCCAATGTCGCCGATGCCGCGCCCGCCCGGACCAAGGCTCCGGCGCGCTGGAAGATGCCGATCGAGGCGAGCATCCTGCTGGTGCTGGTCGGGATCGCGCTGATCTTCGAGGGTTTGGGCTGGGTCCTGGTGCATCAGAGCTTCCTGCTCAACGAGCAGCGCCTGATCGTGATGATCCTGCAGGTCTCGGTGATCGGCATCATCGCGGTCGGCGTGACCCAGGTGATCATCACCGGCGGCATCGACCTGTCGTCGGGCTCGGTGGTGGCGCTGACCGCCATGGTCTCGGCCAGCCTGGCCCAGACCTCGGACTATGCCCGCGCGGTCTATCCGGCGCTGACCGACATGCCGGTGGTGGTGCCTGTAATGGTCGGGCTGACGGTCGGGCTGGTCGCCGGCCTGACCAACGGCGCGCTGATCGCCGGCACGGCGATCCCGCCCTTCATCGCGACGCTGGGGATGATGGTCACCGCGCGCGGCCTGGCCAAGTGGTACACCCACGGCCAGCCGGTCAGCATGCTGACCGACAGCTACGCCGCGATCGGCAGCGGCGCGGTGCCGGTGGTGATCTTCCTGGTCACCGCGCTGATCTTCCATGTCGCGCTGCGCTACACGCGCTACGGCAAGTTCACCTATGCCATCGGCGCCAACCGCCAGGCCGCGCGGGTCTCCGGCATCAACGTCTCGCGGCACCTGATCCTGGTCTACATGATCGCCGGCGTGCTGTCGGGGCTGGCCGGCATCGTCACC
The DNA here is from genome assembly GCA_964511405.1 of uncultured Comamonadaceae bacterium. Taxonomy (GTDB): domain Bacteria; phylum Pseudomonadota; class Alphaproteobacteria; order Elsterales; family Elsteraceae; genus CAZEFK01. The sequence goes on from CAZEFK010000077.1 coordinate 21,359, forward strand.
GCGGCCCGCGCGGTGACCGGCCAGGCCGGCATGGGCGTCAATTACGAGCTCGACGCCATTGCCGCATCGGTCATCGGCGGCACCTCGCTGTCGGGCGGCCTGGGCCGGATCACCGGCACGGTGATCGGCACGATCATCCTGGGCGTGATGACCTCGGGCTTTACCTTCCTGCGCATCGACGCCTATTACCAGGAGATCGTGAAGGGCGTAATCATCGTGGCGGCGGTGGTCGCCGACCAGTATCGCCAGCGCCGGCGCACCAAGGTCTAAGACTTCAGAGAGGGAACCGACATGACGCTCAAGTTCGGGCTACTGGGCGCCGGCCGCATCGGTAAGGTCCATGCGGCGGCGGTGGCCGACACGCCGGGTGCGCGCTTGGTCGCCGTGGCCGATGCCATGCCGGCCGCCGCCGAGGCCCTGGCCACGGCGGCCGGCGCCGAGGTGCGCAGCGCCGACGCCATCATGGCCGCCACCGACATCGACGCGGTGCTGATCACCACCCCCACCGACCTGCATGCCCAGATGATCGAGCAGGCAGCGAAGGCCGGGAAGGCGATCTTCTGCGAGAAGCCGATCGACCTGGACGTCGCACGCGTCCGCCGCTGCCTGGCGGTGGTGGCCGAGTGCAAGGCCAAGCTGATGGTCGGCTTCAATCGCCGCTTCGACCCCAACTTCCAGGAGGTGCGGCGCCAGATCGACCAGGGCGCCATCGGCACGGTCGAGATGGTGTCGATCACCTCGCGCGATCCCGGCCCGCCGCCGGCCGAGTACATCGCGCGCTCGGGCGGCCTGTTCCGCGACATGACCATCCACGACTTCGACATGGCCCGCTTCCTCCTCGGCGAGGAGCCGGCCACGGTCTATGCGGCCGCGTCGAACCTGGTCGATCCGGCGATCGGCGCGGCCGGCGACGTCGACAGCGCCTCGGTGGTGCTGACCACCCGGTCGGGCCGGATCTGCCAAATTTCGAACTCGCGGCGCGCCACCTACGGCTATGACCAGCGCATCGAGGTCCATGGCTCCAAGGGCCTGGCGAGCGCGGAAAACCTGCGCGCGACGACCGTGGAGCTGGCGACCGCCGACGGCTACCGGCGCGAGCCGCTGCTGAACTTCTTCATGACCCGCTACACCCAGGCCTACCGCGCCGAGATCGGCGCCTTCGTGGCCGCGGTACGCGCCGGCGCGCCGATGACGCCGTCGGGCGAGGACGGCCTCAAGGCCCTGCTGCTGGCCGACGCCGCCGCGCTGTCGGTCCGCGAAGGCCGGGTCGTGACGCTGGAGTGATCGGCCGGCGTCCCTCCTACATTAAGGCTGGAGGTGACCATGGCCACCGCTGACCGTAAGGGACGCCCGATCTCGATGCGCCTGGCGACGGCGGATCTCTCGATGATCGATCGCGCCGCCGGCCTGCGCGGCCAGTCACGCACGGATTTCGTGCGTGACGCGGCCGTTCGCGCCGCAGAACAGGTTCTCATGGAAAACAGACTGATCCCCATGAGCTCGGAGGGCTTTGCCGAGTTCATGGCGATTCTGTCGGGACCCGCTGTTGCGGTGCCGGAAATGGTCGATCTCGCGGAGCGTCCGGCGCCTTGGGAGCCAGGCTATGCCGCTAAAAGCTGAGCTTTAATTCTCTCGCCGGCCGGGTCCCCGATGCGATAGGCGGCAAGCGCGCGATGAAGCGCGATCACACCGCCGATCCGTATTTAACGCGCCCGAGAACTCCCTCAACCAGAGGCCGCCCGAACTCGCGCTCCAGCACCACGTCGCCGCCCCAGACATCGACGGCGTTGCCAAGACGCTGGGCACCGGTGTCAGGCGTGAACCGGGCGACAGCCGGCGCGCACTCCGATCCGCCTGCTCGCTTGCCTTCCGGCGTCGCGACAGCGTGGCGCGCGGCACGATCCGGCAGGCGAAGCTCTTGTCTGTCGGCGCGACCGAGCGCGCGACACCAGCCAGTAACGCGACCGGCAGCCCGCGCTCGACTGCCGGCAGCAGTGCCAGTTCGCCAGCTGCCGAAATACCAAGGATCTCTGAAACCCGCTCCGCCAGGGTCGGCATCGATCTCCCTTCCTTGTACCGGGTTCACCGCTTTCCCCGCCAACAGCCGGCGTGGGCGGCGGATGGCGGCGGCGAATGCGTCGCGCGGACGTCGAGCACAGAACGCGGAGGTTCGCAAATAGAAACGTCGACAATTGCCGATTTTCCTTGCGTCCGCAACGATAGTCATTTGCCACACAGCATCATATCATTCCTCTGCTCCGCCTCTCAATGGTTTGATCTGATGGTGATGACCGCAGTCCTTTAGTGTTACACACGAAGAAGGCAATTGGCCTGAGACACGTTGGCCTTGCCCCGGATCTCGATGGCCTGTATTTATTGAGAAGGCGTGTCTGATGATGCTGCCGTGGCGACCGTACTGGCGTGACGGCTAAAGCGGAGTTCGGCGCGTGATGAGCGACATCGCACCCGGATGGGGCGGCGCCGCCAGGAGTACTGCCATGCCGCAGGCCATTGAGGCCGCGCGATGGGCTGCCGTCGAGCAGTTCCAGCAGCGCATACTTTCCAACACGAATCCGTTCAAGTCTGCCGTTGCTGAACACGCGATCGGGCTGGTTCTCAGTTTGGAGCGCCCGACCGGTCCTTATCTCATGCGCAACGCCTACATGGATGCGCGCAAGGTGGTCGCCGCGCGCGAGCGACGCCGCCGCACGCGCGAGATCGCGCTCCCCCAGACTGGACATCTCCGGAGCGCGCGATGGGAATTCGACGGTCCCGCCGCTATGAATGGAACTGGATCGCCTACCGAGAGGGCGATCCTTTGGTCCAATGCCTACCAGAAGCTTCGGCACGCAGTAGCGGCCCGACACCGTTGGGCGGCGGATTGCCTCGACCTCTGGCGCGAGGGTTACGATGAACGTGAGGCCGCAGACAAGCTTGGCGTCTCCCTCGGCTCGGTAAAGAAAATCAAGCGCCTGATCCGCGACACTGCGATGGCGTTGCTTTCGGGGGGTGATCTCGCATGAACACCGTCCGTATCTGGCCCACGCCGTTCGGGCGTACTGCGGTCCCCGCAGAACCCGCCTGGATCCGAGCGATGCTGCCCCGCGGCGTGGTAGGCGCATATGTCCTGTTGAACGGGCCAGCCCCGTTCTACGTCGGTCGCTCCGATTCCTGCCTCGCCGGGCGCCTGCTCCGCCACGAGTATCTCGACGATGCAACCCACATATTCTGGGAGGTATGCCGAGACCCGGTGCGCGCCTTCCACTACGAAGCCTTCTGGTACGACCACGCCGGTGGTCCGCTGACCCTACGCAACCGAATCCACCCGGCCCGTCCCGTTGGACACCACGGGCCTTGCCCATTTTGTTCCATCGAGACCGAAGATCTTCGCTCCTTGCTCGATAGCGTGCATCAGAAAAGGCTCTGATCGCGGTAGACGAAGGGCGGTCTTAGCGCCCCTTAAAGGATGGAGCCTCTGCGCCGAAGCGGCCGGAGGTTATCGAATACCCGCCACCATCACGGCGGCCTCCGACCGGAATGGCGGGGGTTGCGAACAGAAGGATGAAAAGCGATGAAAGGAATCTCCCAGCGCTCTGCCTCCGCACGCTTCCCTAGCGGACGGCTCCCAGTGGTGCAAGCGGGGCAAGCCCTGCTCTCCCTGCGCGACAGCGGCCACGACCTCCCAACGGCCCTCGGCGAGGTGATCGACAATAGCGTGGAGGCCCGTGCCGAGACGATTCGAATCCGGCTCCGCGAGAGCACGGATGCCAAGGGGAAGAAGCACGTCCACGAGATCGCCGTCATCGACGACGGCACCGGAATGGACCGGGATACCCTCTGGCACTACCCGGTCGTCGGCTACTCCTCGCGCTACATGAGCACCACTACGATCGGCAAGTACGGGGTTGGAGCGAAGCTCGCTGCGCTGAACTTCGGCAAACGGATCGAAGTGTGGAGCCGCCAGGCCGCGGACCAGCCTTGGCTGCACGTCCACTATGATCTCGACGAGGCTCTCGAGGCGGAGAAGGACGGTGATACTGAGGGGGCTGGCATCGCGGAACCGGTCACCGAACCCTTGCCCCGCGACCTACGTGACCTAGTTCCTGAAGGTTCGGGCACTCTTGTGCTGTGGAGCAAGGTGGATCGGCTCGAAGAAGGACGACTCGCGCCTAGCTTCGACGAGCTGAAGACGGACGTGATAAAAGACCTCTCCCGCATGTTCCGCACCTTCCTAGACCAAGGAACGGTCATTGAGGTGAATGGGACACACCTGCTTCCACACGATCCGCTATTCCTCATGGAAGGCACTTGGGCGGACGAGCTTCTGGCAAACCACCTGACTCGGACTGAGGGTAGACGATCGGGACGCCGGCGCGAGCACTTCGAAGCGACGACTATTTGGGAAGAGGACATCAAAATTGCCGGCGCGAATAACGCCGTCGCCAAACTTCGAATCACGCTCTACCCCGCCGCCGCAATCCAGAAGCGAGGTGACGGGGGCAACGAGCTCGCTAGGAAGCTACGCATCCCCGAGAACCAGGGCCAGATCAGCTTTCTCCGTCGCGGCCGTGAGATTTCCTACACGAACGTGCCTCGTATCTTCCCACGTGGCGTCGAAGACGCCGATCGCTACGTCGGCATTGAGGTCGCCTTCGAGCCCGACCTAGATCAATACTTCGGCGTGCGCCACGTCAAGAGAGGCGTGGAGCCGCAAGGTGAGCTAAGGGACAAACTACGCGCGGCGCTGAAGAAGCATCTACCAGATGCGCGGAAGAAGCTTGAAGAGCACTGGGGAGCCGTGGGCCGCAGAGAGCAGGCGGCGAAGGGTGAGCACGCCGCGATCATTGGAGCAGTCCAGTCAGTCGCGCCTACCATGCCGTTGAGCCGCGCTCCAGAGAAAACCGATGAGGAGGTGGAGAGCGAACTCGCCGACTTGGCCGAAGACGCGCACCCCGACGCGACCGAGCAGGAGAAAAAAGACTATATCGAAAAGACGAAGGCACTGCCTTTCGTCATGGAGAACGTACCTTGGCCTGGCAAAGAATTCATCGACGTCCGGCTGCTCGGCAATCAGGTGGTGGTCCGTCTAAATACGCGGCACCGCTTCTACCGTGAACTGTGGGAGCCGCTCAAGGAGATCGCGGACATGGACGTGTCCTCCGTCTCCGGTGGCGACGCTATCAAGGCGGCGAAACGCGCGGTGGAAGGCCTGACACTTATGGTCTTGGCCTATGGGAAGGCAATGTCCATGAGCCAATGTCCATCAGACTACGAGGACCTGACGAGCTACTGGGGCCAGTTCATCGACACGCTGATGGGAAAGATCAACGGCGTGGTCTGACGTGTATTGGCGGGTGGGCTCTGGATTCAGGGCTCACCCGCCACGCAGAACCTGATAGTATCGACGATAATGGAGTGGATTGACTCGGCAAAGGTCATTCGGAGGATGTGCTCGCAGAGCTCGCTGGCGAGGCCCGGTTCGGATTTGAGGGCCGCGAATAGCTCAGCTTTGAAGCCACCCTTCGCGTTCTTGGCCAACAGCTCCGAACGACGTGGGTCGGAGTTGCTCGCCCTTGCCCGCAATGGCTGGTCGCTAATCACCTCCCAGATGCCGTCGTTCTGCAGACGCCAGAAAGGATACTCGGGATGGTACACCCGCCTCGCAGGGCCGAAGCGCTCCAGCAGAGGTTTCATATCCCTATCGACCTCGGTGAAGGGCATGAGCCGCTCCGAGCCGTGTGTTACACGGCCAATCGAATAGAGCAGGAGTAACGGCTTGTGGACGGCCTGCTGGTCATTCCTCTTCCATGTGCGCAGTGCTGCCATTCGACTACGCAGGAATTCCGCTGAATGTGTAGTCATCTACGGAGACCAAGCCTGGATGCGGCGGGTTCTGGCTTCTAGCCGGACGCGGCAGAGCGCCTCTCCGGGAGCAAGCGAGGAGAGCGGCTGGGCCTGACCGAAGATGCGCTTTGTCGGACCAGCCTGTGCCTGAGTGTTGAAGGCGACAGTCAACCCGACGTTATCGAGGAAGTCGTCGTCCTCACCGGCGAAGTCATTAGGCGACTGGGAGACAAGCATGACAACGCCCCCCTTGGACCTGCTCATGCGCACAAGGTTTCCAAGTGCGGGCAGTTTTGTCTCTAGGATTTGATGTGCCTCATCGATCATGCACAAGTGGCGCAAGGACCGATGCCCCGCGACGATTGGCGCTTCCGACAGCGAGTTGAGCCAGCGGTCGAGGGCATCAAGGGTCAGGTTGACCACCAGTCGGCGGACGGTCTCCGGCGTCGCGGGTGGGAGGCTGACAATCCAACTGGACGTAAAAAACTCAGCAGGAGACATGCGCGGTTCGAATAGCGTGAACGAAGTCAGTTCGTTCAGCGTTGCAAGCATCTCGTCGGGCTTCCGTCGCAGCCTGTCGTACTCGCGCTTCACCGCGTCCCGGACGTCGGCGATGGTCGCCGTCTGCTTGGCCTTCAGTACGGCGAGCGCAGCCTCGCGGAGGAGGTCCGATTGCTGACCACCGAGGCCGCTGCGCTTGATGCGCGCGAACGAGTCACGGAACCGGGCTGCCGCCTCCTTCAGCGTCACGTCATCGCGGTCGCCGACCGCGAGCACGTCTAGCGGCAAGGCACTACGAGGCGGTGCCACAACCCGAGCGCCGAACGCTTCGTGCAAGCCGTAGCCAGACGTGAGGTCTCCCTTAAAATCAAAGGCGAGCAAAGGTAGAGGCACCTCAGCATGAACGGCGCGCAGCATCCGTGCGGCGGTCCTTGTCTTTCCGGATCCGGCCCCCCCCATCAGGGCCATGTGCGGACTACCGCCGGGCGCGTTCAGCGGGAAGGCGACAGACTCGCCCATGTCCGCGTCTGTCGCCACCTCGCCGACAGGAACGGTCACGGGCCCATCGAAGGCCGCGCCGTCGCCCCTGTGTGTGCCACCCACGCTGCGAACAACTGCGGTCGTTTCCGGCAAGCCCGCTGCCGCCGCGAGGCGCTGGACGAAGCGAGACAAGTCGCTCCCGGCCACCTCCCAGTCGTCCGTCAACAGACGGGCTCCGCGTCGCCAATGCGCGGACACCAGCGCTTGGATGTCCCGCTTCGACAGGTCTGCGTCGCCGGCGCGCTGCACGATCAGAGCGACCCACGCCGCCGCTTCTGGCCCTTCACCGAAGAGCTGCTGGCCGCGAATCGTCCTACCTCCATCGTCGTCGTCGATGTCTTTCGCGTCGGTCGGAAGCGGCTTGGTGAGCGCAAGCGATCGGGCGATAGCGAGGCGAGCCACCAAGTAGTTGACTTTGTAGCCGAGTGCCGTTTTGAGGCGATCGCACTGCTGGTCCGCATCGCGCGCGGTGCGGAAGCTGGTGGTGTTCAGCTCAGACAGGCTTAGAGACGCCACGATCAAACCTCTCCGAAGTAACCGTCGCGTGGCACCGTCACGGTAACTCCATCTTCAATTCGCGCCTCAAGTTGATATGCTTTAAGCACCCTTCGCCGAATGACGTCGAGATACGGACCTACCACTTCGGTGTCCGTGGATAGCATGATAACTTGCCCGTCGCGCTTCGTGAACTGCTGAAGCACAGCCTTTCGGTGCTCCTCATCGAGCCGCCCTAGAGGCGTGTCCACGACGAAGGGAAAAGCACGCCCGGAGATTTCTGCGATGGCCCAAATCAGAGCTTGGGTGAACACTTGCTCCTCCCCAGCCGAGAGCTGCATTTCCCGAATGTCCTCGCCGCGTGCGTTCAGCAGACGCACTTGGCAGCTGGGGGTGATCTCGATGCGGTGCACGAGGCCTTTTTTCCGAGCCATGGCATTCCAGGCTTCAGTCATCTTAGCCGCAACCTCTTCAACCTGATTGGGAAGGGCCTGCTCCAGAAGCTCTCCAATCATGGTCGCAATGGCCTCAGCCTGCTTCGCCCGCCGGAGCGGAACCGCCCCCCGTCCTTGGGCCTCCGTGTAGCGTCCCAGCTCCGCTCGGCGAGCCTGCAGCTCGCCTTCGGCGGCGTCGCGAGCCGCCCGGTCGCCGGCGAGCTTCGCGCGCAGGCCGCCGATCTCCTCGGAAAGCCTGGCGAGTTGCTCTTGCTTTTCCTGTGCTGCGGGCGCGTTGGCCTCAAGGCTGAGATATTCCCGCTTCTTCGCCTCAGCACGCTCTTGGTTCTCCTGAAGGCTAGATAGCAGGTCGCGCAAGCCGGAGACCGACACGCTTCCAACGTCACGGAGACGAGCGGCCGCCTGCTCGCGAGCTGCGCCCTGGAGGTAGGCGTGGAGATAATCCGGCGCGCAGTCGTGAGGAGGTGGATACCAGAGCGCCTCCCAGGCCGCCTCCGCCTCGCTCAAGATTTTCTCCTGTTGCTCCTCAGCGAGCGGCGGTCGGACCTTCGCAAGCGCTTGCCCTAAGTGTTGCAGAAATCGGCTCAGACCACGCGATCCTTGGGCGCGGCCCGTTTCCCACTTCTCGCGCACATCCTCCGCGCGGAGGCGCTCAAGCGTCGCAGAACGCAGCGCCTCCCCTGCGAGGGCTAACGCGAGCTCGCTTCCTAGCAAGCGCTGCAGCTCGTCCGCTTGCTTCTCCGCCGTGCTGCGTAGGCGCTGCTCGTCGCGGATCAGGTCCTGCAGCATCGCCTGGCTGCCGCCGCCCATGCGCGATAGCTCGCGGCCGAGTTCCTCACGCTCTGCTTCCAGCCTTGGAAGCACCGCTTCTGCTTCTTCGATGGCGCGGACCAACCGATCATGCTCGGCCTCAGCCTTCGCAATGGCGGCCTGTACGTCGTGAACCTTCACATCGGCGGGTGTCGCCACTTGCGTGCGGCGGCTGTCAGCGTAACGACGCAGCGAATCCTGAAGAGAGCGCAGTACGGGAAGCCCGAGAAGGCCCTCGATACCCTTCCTGACCTGATCCTCCATGCCACGGGTTGCGAACTGCCTGACGCGCTCGCCGTCGAAAAGGAAGAAGGCGGCCAAGGGGGACGGGAGGAACGTACGCGCCAAAAAATCGCGATACCACCCCGCACGGTCCGTCGTCGTTGGGGGCGGACCAAAGGCTCGATTCGCCTGGCCGCGATAGATCAGTAGCTCCTCATCGCCTGGCTTGTGTGCTCCGTTCGCCGAGAAGTGCCATGTGCGCTTGAGGATGAGGAGCTCGCCTTCATCATCTTCGAACTCTAGTTCCACCGAGCAGGAGGGGCGACCATCCTGGATGGCATGTCGATGGATCGCCTCACTGTGAATTTGATTGTATCTGGTGTGGAGCTTGCCTTCTGATCCGT